>JANJTG010000015.1 GCA_024711265.1 Bdellovibrio sp.
TCACCGGACTTCAAATACTGAGCAAGATCTTGCCCAGAAGATTCTTTAAAATCTTTTTCAATTAAAGATGGATTGCGATAGCCAGCTTGGTTCAGGCCTTTTGTGAAAGCCTCAAAATCATCACCAATAAAATAGACTTTATCGAAGCCTGCTTGGCCCACCCAAGTGCCTAACTCTTCGTGTAATGACGCCGAAGCACTTCCTAACTCTCTCATCTGACCGAAAACGCCGACTTTACGACCCGGCACGGACAAAAGTTTCATATTGTCGATCAGGGCCTTCATGCTGTCGGGATTTGCATTGTAGGCGTCAAAAATCATCTGAGCTCCGGACTTCAAGTGCACCAACTGATTGCGTCCCCAGTTTGTTTTGCACTGTGAAAGCCCCTTCCACACTTGTTCCGCAGACAAGCCCGCCGCCAATCCCAAAGAGGCCGCCGCCATCAAGTTCGTCAAATTCTGTGAACCAAAGACCTGAACACGCGCGCTGCCTTCTTTGCCCCCGATCGTTCCCTTGATCGAAAGCTCTGTCATACTCATTGAGCTGATCATCAGATGAACATTCGCGCGAGGGTCATCTGAAGAAAACGTCATCAGCTTATTATGAGGATACTTTTCACACGCTTTCACGTACATGTTGTGAGTCTGTGGATTGTCGAGATTGTAAATGCGAACCGTGTCCGGCCCTGCCGCTTCATAAATTTCTTCTTTGGCTTCGGCCACCTTTTCAATGGTTCCAAAGAACTCCATATGCGCCCGTCCCACCATCGTACAAACCACCACGTCAGGTTCCGCAATATGGACCAACTCTGTCAGCTCCCCGGCGTGATTCATTCCCATTTCGACAACAGCGATATCTTTCGTGGGAGGAAGTTGCAACAGCGTGAAGGGCACGCCCCAATGATTGTTGAAGCTTCCCTTGTTGTAGTGAACATCTTTCGCTGTTCCGATAAGAGCTGCAGTGAATTCTTTCGTCGTGGTCTTTCCGTTAGAGCCGGTGATGGCCAACACCTTGGCCTTCGATTCTCGGCGAGCCCAAGTTCCCAATCTTTGCAAAGCTTTGAGCGTGTCAGGAACTTTTAAAATTGTGACCTGACCTTTGAGTTTTTGAACTTGTTCATTTTCTTCATGAACCAAAAGGCCCACGGCCCCTTGTTGCACGGCTTTTTCTAAAAAGGCATGAGCGTCAAACGCTTCTCCCTTAAGAGCGATGAACAATTGCCCAGACAAATCCAAACGCGTGTCTGTCCCGATGCCCGCAAAATTCTTTTCTTTCACACTTAAGGACTGAGCCCCTGTTACTTTCACAATAGTTTGTACATCCATGGCTCTCATTGTGTTATCTCCCTCGCAAAGCTTCTTCAGCGATTTTGACATCACTGAAGGGGAACTTTTCTTTGCCAATAATTTGATAATCTTCGTGCCCTTTTCCCGCGATAAGAATCACATCGCCCGGTTGAGCCTTTCGAATGGTTTGCAAAATAGCTTCTTTACGATCCACGACCACAGTGGTTTTCGACTTTTCCGGGGTCGTCACTCCCGTCAAAATGTCATTGATGATGACTTCGGGATCTTCCGTGCGAGGATTGTCGGAAGTGATGACAACCTCGTCAGAATATTTAAGGGCCATCTGCGCCATCAAGGGTCGTTTCCCTTTATCGCGATCTCCACCACAACCAAAAAGAGTCCAAATACGCGCCGAGGAGCCCAAGTTCTCGCGAACCTTTCTTAATGCGCTTAGAACATTTTCTAAAGCATCTGGGGAATGGGCGTAGTCGACGAACACAGAAAGATCGTGAGGTCCCGGGACCGATTGCAGACGACCGGGAACACCCGTAAACTGATTTAAAGCGGATATACATAAAGACAAAGGCAGTCCCGCAGACAATCCCGCCCCCAGTGCCGCCAAAGCATTCATCACGTTATGAGTGCCCGACATCGGAAGGTGCACTTCACCATCACCCATGGGAGTTTGAACTTTAAAATGGGTTAACGCGAAATCCATCTTTAAAATTTCAAAACGAATGTCAGAATCTTTTGCGCCATAGGTCCACAAGACTGCCGGATCCGCCACACGCAGGCGACGTCCATATTTATCGGCTGTATTGATGATTGCAAAACACGGACGTTTTTCGGTCTTCCAAAGAAGATCCGTGAAAAGTCTTTGTTTGGCTTCGAAATATTGATCCATCGTTTGATGGTAGTCCAAATGATCGCGGGTCAAGTTCGTAAAAATCACGGTATTAAAAGGAACACTATCAACACGCTTTTGATCCAACGCATGAGACGACACTTCAATCGCGACAGCCATCGCCCCTTCAGAGCGAAACTCCCGCAACCTTTTTTGCAAGAAAATGGGATCGGGAGTTGTCATCTCCGAAGGCCACACTTTTTCACCAAGATGATGATTGACAGTTCCAATAACACCGGTCGGAATCTTTCCAGCGTTTAAGATGGCCTCCGTCATGTAAGTGACCGAGGTTTTTCCATTGGTGCCCGTGACTCCGACGCAAAAAAGTTCTTGCCCTGGCTCCCAGTAAAATCGACTAGCCAAAAGATCCAGGGCCTCCCTTGAATTAGGCACTTGCAGAACAAACCCTGCGTACTCTAAAGGAACCACGGTGCGATCTTCAACCACCAAGGCAATAGCCCCTTTTTGAATCGCATCCCTCACAAAAGTATGTCCGTCTAATTTACTGCCACGAATCGCCACAAAGACCGAACCAGGGATCACCAATCGTGCGTCATTAAAAATTCCCGAGACCTCCACCTCATGCGAAAGCGGATTGTCGGAAAGACCGGGTAAAATTGAAAATAGATGGTTTAGTGTCATCAGGCGAAATCCATTCTATTCTGCGCAGGGCGCGTAGACTAAGTTTTAAGACTAGCGTATGACTAAGTCATGAGACAACTCGGAAAAATACATTGCCAAGAAATAAATAAAGACGACAACGCCCCCTGGGTTATCTTTTTCCACGGTTTCGGCGCCGACTGTAATGACCTCTTCCCCCTGGGAGATATGATTTCAACCAAGAAAACCTACAACTGGCTGTTCCCCAATGGGATTCTTGAAGTTCCAATAGGTCCAGCTTGGATGGGACGTGCCTGGTGGACCATCGATATGATGGAAATCCAAAGAGCGGCCGAACGCGGCGAGCATCGAGATCTCTCGGGCGAAACCCCCAAAGGTCTTACGAAAGCCTACGACATGGCCATGGAAATGATTCGACAAATGAAAGTTCCGTGGAACAAAATCGTCCTCGGCGGCTTCAGCCAAGGAGCCATGCTTGCAACGGAACTTTACCTACGCGCACCAGAGACTCCCGCAGGACTTGTGATCATGTCAGGAACTCTGCTTCACCAAGAGGAGTGGAAAAAACACATCCCCGCCAGAGCGGGACAGCGCTTCTTCCAAAGTCACGGCGAAATGGACCCCATTCTTGGTTTCAAACAGGCTCAAAAACTGGAAACTCTGCTTACGCAAAATGGAATGAAAGGTTCTTTACTTTCCTTCCGTGGAGGACACGAAATCCCTCCGCAAGTACTTGCCAAGATCGGCGAGTATCTTAATACCATCTAAAACCCGACCCCTTTCCTTTGGGATGGGGTTGAACTTTATACTTCAGAGGCAATCTTTTTTAACAGCGGCCGAAGCCACTCCCTGAGAGGCTGACATGAGAAACCTTCTGATTGAGCTTTTTCAGTATTCATATACCAGTCTTCGGGAATTCCGAAAGGGGACCACGCGTCTTTATCAGGTCCCTCCAAAAGAGAAGCTTTCTTTCCTGTGACTGACTCCATTTCCTCGACCAACTTCTTTAACGAAATCGCGTCTTCCGAGGCGAAGTTGTAAGAGCCCTGCTTTCTGTTTTCAATCAGCCAGAACAACGCTTTCGCCGCATCCTCCGAGGTGATAAAAGAAAACTTGGCATTGAGGTTAGGATAATAGATCCCTTTCCCCTCCTGAATGCGCTTCACTTGGTTATGAAGACGTAAGGTGTAATCGTCTTCACCCACTACAACCGGGAAGCGCGCAAAAGCCCAGGTGAAAGGTGCTTTTGTCGCGAAATAATTTTCGGCCGCTCTTTTCCCTTCGGCGTATTCTTCAGCAGGGTTTGTGGCGGGTTTAGCTTGGTATTGCAAAGGATCGACGTCCTTCTCTTTGAGATCGGCCCCCAGCGAATAAACTGACAACGTGGAGGTCATCACGTAGTGTTTTGTCTTTTGTGCAAAGACCTCACAAGCCAGAGCCGCCTGAGCCGCATTCATACAGACCTGATCCATCACCACGTCAAACTCCAAGCCCGAGATGGCCTGCATAAGAGCATCCTTCTGAGACCGATCCGCCTTCAGACGATGAACGCGGGCCCCGAAGTCATCCTCCACTTGCCCTCGAGACAAGACCCACACCTCATGTCCCTGATTAAGTAAAAGATGAACCAATCGCTTTCCAAAATATCTGGTTCCGCCAATAACAAGTATCTTCATTTGGTCTCTCCATTTTTAATGAAGTCGATCGCCTTTTGGCGAAGTCTTGCGACCTGTCTTTGCATATCTTCAAGAGTGTTGGCTTTAAATAAATCTTCCACTTCTTGAGCTGTTTCTTGAGAAAAATCACGATAGATATAACGAAGGCCAAAATCATGCTTTTGCGGTGTTTGGTGGTGCCTTAATAACTGCACCCATAATGTCACCAACCTTTGGTAGAATATAAAACTATCTATATATTTTCCTCGCAAAGACTCTTTTAAGAACGTCCGATACATGATCTCAAAACGCGCCATCCACTGGGCTAAATCTACGCGTTGAGGAGTCTCATAGTGAGGAGCTAAGGAGGCTGTTTGTAAAATTCCTTTTTTATCAAAGAGGATGATCGGCTTTCCATGCCTTTCAACATTAAAAAATTCCTGATAGTCCTGCGGACTGACACTTTGGAAAACGCCCACGTCCAAATAGTAGGTCTCGGGAGTCCCGGCAAGGACATAAAACTTCTGAGAAAATCCTTTCCAAATAGACTCTTCAACCTTCCAGACAAAAGGGATGGGCGCCAAAGAAGTCAGCGTCTTTTCCAACACGGAAAAAACTATTTGGGGATCTTCACAAATTGCCACGATATCCGTGTCGGATAATTCATCCTCAAAGCCCGTGGCCGTTGATCCTCCCAACCACGCAGCGAGGACCTCAGGAGTGGAGGCCAAAGCCTCATTCATTCTTTCGACAACCAGTTTCTTAGAAAAGCTCTGCTTCATATGTCGAGTATGACATTCCGCAAATGCAGTCTCTAGGGTCGTTTTTTTAAGTATTAATTTATAAGACTTACGTTCTAGCGTGTGAGTTCCGCCAAAACATCCCATCCAAATTTTTCCAATTTGGCTTCGCCAATTCCGTAAATGGATCTCATCTCGTCAAGACTTTGCGGGTTTTTGACAGCCAAGTGTTTCAGCGTCTGATCACTAAACACCACAAAGGCCGGAGCATCCAACTCTTTGGCTTTTTCTTTGCGCCATTTCTTCAGGATTTCGTAGCGTTTTTCTTGAACTTCATCCATGGCAAAATCAAGAGGCGATGTCTTCGGCTTTTTGGCCTTCTTCAACGTCGTCTTCACCTTGTCTAAAGCTAAATCCAATTTCACAAACGGAGTGAGTGGTTTCACAACTCGTCGAGAGGATCTGGAATCACAATTATCACAGTGCCCGCAACGCTCAATGCGCTGAGAATCTTTATAATAGGTCAAAATCTCTGCATGACGGCATTCACTGCCTTCAGAGTAATTGACCAAAGCATCCAGATTTCTCCATCGAGCGTTTTTTATTTCCTCAGGAGCCTCGGAGTTGATGATGAAATATCCCTGCAACCCCTTGTCTTTTTTTGAGTACAAAGCAAGACAAGTCGACTCCTGACCGTCGCGCCCCGCTCGCCCCATTTCCTGGTAGAGAGCATCGATATTCGCGGGAATCTGATAATGGACGACCAATCGCACGTCCGGTTGATCAATGCCCATCCCAAAAGCATTGGTGGCGACCAGAATGCGCAAATCCCCGCAGGTATAAGCGTCTTGAGTTTGCGCTCGGACTTCGGCGGAAAGGCCCGCGTGATAGAAACCAACTTGAGCAAATTTCTTTTCCAACAAAGCGGCCGTGGTTTCGGTGATCTTTCGGGTTCCGCAATAAACAATAATTCTTCCCGTCGGGGTTTGTTTAATGCTTTGAAGAAGAAGTTCCAACTTGGCTTCCTCATTTTCACACAACTCCACCTGATAATAGAGATTCGAACGATAAAACCCGTGAACCATCCGCTCCGGCTTTTTTAAATTAAGATGTTTGGAAATATCATCCAAAACTGTTGGCGTCGCCGAAGCCGTGAGCGCCAAAATGGGCACCTGAGGACAGAGCTTTTTCAAAATACTGAGTTGAGCATACTCTTCCCGAAAGTCATGCCCCCATTGAGAAACACAGTGCGCCTCATCCACGGCAAAAAGGGCAATGGCTCGTTGTTGAATCCATTTTTGAAATCCCTCTTTCTGAGCTCTTTCCGGAGACAGATACAAAACGAAAGCGCCCCCTTTATTGAGTTCGGCAAAGACTTCTCGTTTTTCATCGTCTGATTGGCCTGAATGCAAACACCCGGCAGGAATGCCCAGCTTTTTAAGCGCCGTGACCTGATCCTTCATCAAAGCAATCAATGGAGAAATCACAATAACTAATTTTTGAAAATGAATCGCGGGGTATTGATAACATAAGGACTTACCTCCCCCTGTTGGCAAAACCGCCAGAACATCTTTTCGTTCCAGCACCGCCTCGATGATCTCTTTTTGACCACGACGAAACTGAGAAAGATTGAAATGTTTTTTTAAAAGACCCTCTTGCGGAGTCGCCGTGATTTCCATAACCGACACTTTCATGTAAAGCCCCCTTTGGAGCAACAAGAAAGCAAAGAGTCGACCAAAATAAAAAACGAGAAGGTGCAAGTCCATCTCGTATCTATTTAAGACCTGTCCGAAACCCGTTTTATTTCATGATGACGGTGATTTCTTTATTTTCTGGAACCAACGAGCCGACATTCGGAGAAACCTCGCTGACGGTCCCCTGTCCCACAAATTTTACTTTGAGCTGTTGACCGCTCACTCGGCGCAAAACCTCGCGTGTCGTCATATTCAGCAAATTGGGAACAGTTTCTCCTGTGGTCACTTCGGTCGCCTTCTCAAGATCACTGGCCGTTAAGACCTCCCCTACAGGCGCTTTCGGGACTGGCTTCGCCTCTGCGACGGGTGCTTTTCTGACTTTAGGTTGACTGGTCGACTCTTCAGCCATTTGCAGTGGAGCGATGCCTTCTTTGCGAACAGCATAGGACGCCATACGCGAGAACAACGGGGCCGCCACAGTGGCTCCATAGTATGCTTTCCGAGGTGAATCTACCGCCACATAGATAACAAACTTAGGATCGTTGGCTGGAATAAAACCGCCGAAACTTGAGATGTAAGCACCTTTTAAATAACCACGTCCATTGGGGTTGACCTTTTGAGCCGTTCCCGTTTTACCGCCCACCATGAATCCTTCAACACGCGCATTACCGCCGGTCCCACCTTTGGTGGTCACTCCCACCAACATGGCCCGCATCTGTGCAGCCTGTTCCGTTGAAAGAACCCGACGGATTGGTTTTACTTTGGTCTCCGTCAGCTCCCCTGTTTCCGCATCTCGAATTGACTGAACGATGTAGGGAGTGTTGAGCACCCCTCCGTTGGCGATCGCGGCAAAAGCGTTCGCCACTTGCAAAGGAGTGGCGGAAATTCCATGTCCGAAAGAAATATTACTGAGAAGATGTTGACGCCAAGGCAGAGCTTGCACCATTCCGCGAGCTTCTCCTGGCAAATCCACCCCAAGCTTTTGTCCGAAACCAAAATCAAGAAGCCCTTGGCGAAGACCGTCAGCGCCCATCTTAAAGGCGATCTTAGTGGTCCCTACATTCGAAGACACTGCCAGAATTTCTGCCACAGTCAGATCTTCAAATTTTTCTTTGGACTCGGCCTCACGAATGATTCGGTCGCCCACCTTGAAGCTGCCTTTTTCACAATAAAATTTTGTGTTTGGCTGAACCAAACCATCACGCAATGCCGAGGCAATCACAAAGGTCTTCATCGTCGAACCGGGCTCAAAAGCATCCGTAACAATTTTATTTCTGCGATACTCAGCGGGGGTTTTCATCGCCTTATTCACATCAAATGACGGTGCTGACGCCAACGCCAACACTGCCGAAGTTTTCGCATCTAAAATCACACCCACGGCGTGATCAGCTTCAAAGGTGGACACGGCATTCACCAACTCAGACTCCAAGCGGTATTGCAGATCGGCATCGACCGTCAAACGCAACTCACTGCCCTCAGGATTTTCCGTGAACATCAGTCCATCGTTAATCAAAGGTCGACCCCGAGCGTCCCTCTTAACGAGGACCTTTTTTTGATTTCCCGTAAGAAGTTGATTGTAGCCCAGCTCTAGCCCCTCAAGCCCTTGCCCCTCAATGCCAAGAAACCCCAAGGTTTGCGCAAGCAAAGTCTCGTTAGGATAAACGCGACGCCACTCTTCCACAAAAGAAAGACCTCTCAAATTCCAAGACTTGATTTCGTCGGCCTTGTCTTGCTCTAACATGCGTTGAATCCAAACGAAACGACGATTGCCATCTTTGATCTTCGCAAAGACGGCTTCGGGGGATTGGTTGAGAACCTTGGCCAGCCTTTTTGCCACCACTTTTCTGTTCTCTAAAATTTTAGGATCTGCATACAAAGAATCCGCCGTCGCCGACATCGCCAAGTCTCGTCCGTTACTGTCAACAATAGCGCCCCGACGAGCCTGCAGAGTGACCTTGGTTTGAAACTGTCTGTTCTGCAAAGAATTCAATCGATCATTCGGCAGGAACTGCAAATATCCCGCACGCAAGATCAACATCGACCATAACGCCAAAATACCAACGAAGATAATAACAATACGTGCTTTCAACTACAGATCCTTTTTTGCGAGGCCTTTATTCACGACTTTATCCACACTCTCGGGAATAGGCCCACTGAGATGGATGATCTGATTCGCTTGAACTTTTTTAAGAGTAAATTTCTGTTGCGCGACAGTGTCCAACAACTGCGGCCGCGTGATCTTGGCCAAAGCGATCTCTTTGACACGCTTTTCTTCCCAAACTTTTTTATGTTCCCGAGTCAGTTTCAGAACACTGTAACCCATACGACGCTCTTCCATTTGCAGGAAGACGATAGAAAATAATGTCGCAATAATCAGCAAGATACTAAAGAACGGCTTTAGCTGCTTAAAGTTTTCCGAGCTCATCCTGAGCACTCCTCTCGAAGACCCTCAACTTCGCTGAACGCGAGCGAGAGTTTTTGTCACACTCTTCCTGAGTGGGAACAATCACTTTTTTATAAACCGATCTTCCTAAATTTTCCGCATTACGGAAAATATTCTTCACAATACGATCTTCCAACGAATGGAAGCTGATCACAGCAAGACGTCCTCCGGGATTCAAAGCCTTCATCATTGCAGGAAGAGCTTCCCCAATGACTTCCAGTTCAGAATTCACCGCCAAACGCAACGCCATGAAATACTTCGTCGCCGGATGATGACCTTTGATCTGCCATCCATCCACGCGCTCAATGAGTCCCGCAAGTTGTTTCGTCGATTGAAATGCTTTTTCTTTGCGATCCTGAACGATCGCGCGCACGACACGAGCCGGGCGATAGACTTCGCCATACTCTTTGAAGATTCGAATGAGATCCTCTTCTGTTGCCGTATTCACAAGCACCTCAGCCGTCAATCCTTGCTGCTGATTCATTCGCATATCCAGGGGGCCATCGTGGTAAAAACTAAAGCCTCGTTCGGCCTGGTCCAACTGCGGAGAGCTCACACCTAGATCTAAGAGCATCATATCAAAATTTTTTAGATTTTGTTCCGAAAACTGTGAGAAGTTTCCATGAATTACGTTTAACTGGCCCTTCTCGACTTCCGTCTGGAAGCGGGTTTTAGCGAACTCCACGGCGGCTAGATCTTGGTCCATGACTGTGGCTTTCATCTGGGGTATCACGTATCTCATCGCAGAGTAGTGTCCGCCTCTGCCGAAGGTGCCATCAAAATAAGTCGCATCCGGCTTTTGACGATAGGGATAGAAGGCCGCCAAAACCTCTTGCAGAAGAACGGGATAATGTTCTGGCGAAAACTCAAAGGGAAGCTCGACCTTCGGCGGGATAATCTCTTCAATCACTTCCACTTTTTCGCCGGATTTTGGTTTGTACTTTTTCATCCACCACTCTTCGCAATAGTTTCCGGCCGCCCCCTCTTCAGGTGAAGAAGTGAGACTCCCGCCCTCAAAAGGTATGAATAATTTTATTGTGGGTCAAGTCGCTTTGCCTTAGTCTATTTTTAAGGAATTTTCGAATATTTAAAAGGACTTGAATTTCGATGCTCATTAACTGCCCACGTTGTGGTTTCCAACAACCTAAAGACAAATACTGTGCACAGTGTGGCGTTGACATTGAAAACTTCAAACCCACGGCTCCGCCGGCGTGGAAAAAATTTTTTGGCAACCCTTTGATTCAACTTTCTCTCTTGGTCATTATCGCCAGTGGCGCGGGCATCACGCTTTACCAAAAGGGTCAGCAGAATCTTGAACGCCGCGTGAGCTATCTCAAGTCCACAGTGCAAATCAATGCCTCAGCCAATGGGCCCGCCGCTCAGTTCGCGGAAACTCCCACCCCCCACGACCAACCCACGACCGACCAGGCTTCGCAAGCCGCTCCTCCTGGTGACGCCGATGCCGCCGATGGGACCATCACCGCCTACAAAGTGGCACCTCCGACAGCAACAACTTCTCCAACACCAACGCCCTCTGCCGCTGGCGATAAAACCAAAGACACCAAAGCTTTGGTTAAAACAGGGACCCCTCACTTGGTGTTCTACTATGCTGAGGTCGGACGCAGCAGTTTGAACTCTTTCATTTCCGCCAGTCGCAATACTGGTCAGTTTATGAGCTTTAACGATTACTCCGCAGGCATTCTTCCCGGAATCAACAAAGCGCTGACGGCTCCTCAAGTTAAAATTCTTCATAAGGAAGAGCACGCCCTCACTGACGCAAAAGCCGCCGCCCAATGGTTTTATGGCATCAAAGACTCTCGAGATCCCTCAAGAGAGATCGGGCACACCTCTGTGTTTGAGGTCAGTGAGATGGATACAAATAATCTGCGAGGAAACTTTGAGGTTCTTCGTTCGTGGCGTGAACAAACCTCCGCCG
>JANJTG010000019.1 GCA_024711265.1 Bdellovibrio sp.
TTGGCTGAAAAACATTTAGAGGATTTGAAAAAATCCTAATCTTGAGGCTCTGCTAAGATAGAGCCTTCGATAGTTTGAACTTTTATATGACCCAATTCTTTAGGAAGAATCTCAGAAGTGGGTTTTTGATTTAAGTTATTCTGAATTTTCCCAGAGACAGACTGTAAATCCACTTCATAAAGATTTTTCGTAGGTAATTGCAGTTGCACATGCCCTTGACGGGTTTCAATATGGATGTGTCCTTTATAGGATTCTGGAACGTAAATATCGGCGACCAGTTGGGCATCCGAGGCTTGAGTCATTTCTTCGCCGTTAACGTTCATTTCAATCCAGTGGCTGGCTAAGGGCTCTTGAAATTCGATATTCAAATGGTCCTTTTCTGCCGTCTGCAAAATAAAGGGTCCATTTTCAAATCGAGGCACCTTTCCATGCAAAACGATCTTGAGATTTCTTTCCGAAAAAGTTTTGACATGAATATCAACTCGACGAGAAGAAAAGCGAAGATTTTCAATTCCTTGAAGAAAAAACTCTTCAGCCTCTTCATACTTCTGTCCTTGCATAAATTTTTCTGTCACAGAGTTAAAAGCATGAAAAACCGTATCAGGATTGTTAAAAACATACCCCATGATCAGAATCAAAGACCCCATCAGAATAAAAAAAAGAGCTACCAAGCCCAATAAAAACTTTTTTAACATTCCCGAAAAAATCCTTCCCTTAGAGCAAAATTATCATATTGAATCCGCACCCGAAAAGTAATTGAATAGAAGAAAGGAGACTTCATGCAGCGTATTCTTCCCGAGACAGATCTTGAAAAGAAGGTGATGTGCCTGGGTGCTGTTTTTATTGAGGAAAATCAGGTTCTTGATGAGCTGTTTCAAGTTATTGGGTCTGATCTTGCAGAAGTCCAAGCACTTCCCGAGGATATAAGGGATCAAGTTCTGGACGAGATTGGTGAGTACTTTTTTCGTTTAGATATGAACTACGGACCGGATATCAAAATTGATTGCATTGGCATCCTCGAAGAGTTCTGGGGTGTCATTGATAAGGCCACGGCCCTTAAGAATCTAGAGAATATTCGCATTCAAGGGCATCGGACTAAATTTAATGTCTTGAAGTCTTGTCTTCCCGCTGAGGGAAATCTCGATGCGGCGGCGATGAGCCGTTTTAAGCAGATTTTCTCTTTCGATTTAGAGGAGGGGCAAGAACTGCAGATGAGCGACGAAGACTATCGCAAACTTGCACAGTGGATTCAGAAAACCAATCGCTATCTCAAGGATTCCGGCATCTTAGCTTGGGATGCCTCTCGCTATGTTCATCTTGTGCGTTTAAGTTATGTCGCTGGCTATCTTACAGACTCGGAGGCGTGGACAGAGATTTTGAAATTAGCTCCTTTGGTTGAAGGACACTTTGATTCGTGGATGGAGTTTTCGCAGAGCTTTTTAATTGGCCGAACTTTTTGGTCAGGCGGGGACGATCCTCAGGTGAAGGCTATATGCGAAAAACTTCTTGGGCACCCAGCCAGTCCTTGGCAGTTTTTTTCCTGGACCTAGTTCTAGTTTTCCCTCTGCTGTCTCAAGTTTAAACGTTTTATTCCGATACATTCCACAGAGAGCCAGGATGGCTTTCTACAGAAACACACACGGAGGTGTGGAATGGAAAAAATCAGTGGCATTCTTCCGCCAAGTCCGCGAACTCGAGTGGCCGACGTTGCTGTGGCTCAGCCCGCTCGTCCTGGAGCTCCTGCATTGGGAAGACCGATGGGAAAGAACTCTTTAGGTGATCGGATCACGCTGAGTAAACAACTTGAAGAGATGCGACAAACGGGTGTTATTCCCGAGGTCAATGAATCTCCGGTTTACAAGAATCCGGCGGAAGTGAAGAAGCTGAAAGTGATTGAAGATCTCAATCAGAAGTTCTTCAACAACCCCAAATCTGTGGCCCGCGAGGGTGATCAGACAAAGTCTGAAGAGACTTTGAGCAAGACCACGGACAATGAGGGACTTTTCTATGTAGAGAAGGAACTGCGCCCCGAGGCAGCACCTTTAAAAGAAATCACAGATAATAAGATTGCCTAGATCTTGACATCTCCCGTTTTGGATACAAACTCTGAACGGGAGGCTTCATGGAGCCGTCAACGCGATCTTGGCGAATTGTTCGCGCGACATGGCTCACGAAGAGACCATCCGCTCGAGCCTGGTATATTGCTGCATGGTCAGCGATCTCCTTACTATTAGGGAGTGTTCTTTATTGGCAGAATGCTCTTCATGCCGCAGCGTGGATGCCAGCATCCCGTGAAACTGTCTTTTCACAATACGAATTTTGGAGGCTGTGGACGACGTTGTTTGCCCACGCAGACCTTGGACACTTAGTCTCAAATTCATTTCTTTTCTTTATCTTCGGATATTTTCTGTCTGGCTATTTTGGGTTTACAGTCTTTCCACTTTCCGCCTTGATCTTTGGTGGCTTTACAAATGCCATCGTCCTGCTTTCTTACGAGCCAACGGTCCGCCTTATTGGCGTATCCGGCGTCGTCTATTGGATGGGGGGAGTTTGGTTGGTTCTTTATCTCCTGTTGGATCAGCAAAGAACCTATGTGCAAAGAATCTTACGATCTCTGGGAGTGGCCTTGGCTGTATTTATGCCGTCAGCAGCTTTCGATCCACAAGTCAGCTATCGAACTCACTTAGTGGGTTTCATCCTGGGCGCCTGTTTTGCCCTGATGTATTACCGAGCCCATCGTGAGACTTTGAAGGCTGCCGTGGTTGAAGAGATTGTCACAGAAACAGAGTCGGATCCTGAAGAGTCTCATGGTTAAAGTTCGCAAGGCTCTAAAAGAATTCCGTTCTCTTCCACAGAACACAGACGATAGGCACCTTTAAAGCGTCGCTGACCGGATTCGTTTTTTTCAGCAACGACCACATAGTCCAAAGAAAGCTGAATCAAACGGCGAATGGCCAAGAGGCTCCATTGGGGGGCTCCCATCTGAATCAACATTTCTAGGCGAATCAAAGCTTGGGCGGGGTCTTGAGCATGAAGAGTTCCAAAACTTCCGGTGTGTCCGGTAGCAAGGGCCATTAAAAAGTCTTTCGCTTCGGCGCCTCGGACTTCCCCCATCACGATGCGATCGGGGCGAAGGCGCAAAGATCTTTTTACAAGTTGCATTTGGTCCACCGAGGGAAGCACACCTTGAGAGTCTTCCCTGGTCAAGAGCTTCATACTGGCTTGATTGGGTAAAACAATTTCTGAGGTGTCTTCAATGACGACCACTCGTTCATTTTCAGGAAGCAGTTGTAAAAAGGAGTTGAGCACGGAGGTTTTTCCGGCACCCGTGGAACCGACAACGAGAAAGTTTTTTCTTTGAGTGATCAGTCTTTTGAACAGAGGAAGATCCTCAGGGCGACACCACTGCGCCTCCGCCAACTTTTGAAAGGTCCAAGGGTTTTTAGGGTGACGACGAAGTGAAAAATGCGCTGAGGAGCGAGTGAGGTCTCCCCCAATCAGACTGAGTCGAAAATCTCCAAAACTTCCATCGGCGCAAGGATGCTCCTTGCTGATATGAGTATGAGCTTCATGAGATAAACGATCTAAACAATTGCGATAGCTCAGATCCGAAAAGAAGGAGTCAGGGTGTTTTTGCAAGCGTCCTTCTTTTTCAATCCAGATCGAATCGGGGCCATTGACCAGAATCTCTGTGATGTTTTCATCGGCCATTGGTAAACACAAGGGGCCCCAGGAAGCGATCTCGTCACGAATCCGTCTTTCAATAGAGGCGGCGACGTTTTTTGTGTAGTGGGAAATGATTTGTTCCGCTTTTTGCGAGCGAAGCTGACTTTCTTCCTCCGAAGACAATAGAAATTCATTGAGTGGCGTTTTTTGAATGTCTTCTTGGATACGGTGAAAGAGTTCTTTGGCTGTATCTATCATAAGGACTCCTTTGAAGATTTAAGATGTGTCATGTCTTCGTTATCTTCGCCTTCCTTGAGAATTGTCGGGCGAACAAAAATCACCAACTCAGAGCGGTTTTCTCTAAAGTCTTTGCTTGAGAAGAGGGCACCAAGAACAGGCAAGCGCGAAAGGAGCGGAACCCCTTCCGAGCTTTTTCCGTCTTCGCTTTTAAGAAGTCCTGATAGTGCAATTGTTTGCGGGCGAGTCAGATCGAAATGACTGGAAACACGATTTGTGAGAATTCCGGGAATGTCGTCGACCTTACGAGAATCATCAAGGGTCGTGACTTCGGTTTCGATGGAAAGACTGATTCTTCCTGCAGCATCGGCTTTGGGTTTGACTCTGAGAAGAATGCCATATCTTTTCCAAACAACGTCTTGAGCCTTGTAATTTAATATTTTTATTGGGAACTCCCCACCCGCCAAAAATTCTGCTTCCTTGCCGCTGCGACAAATAATATTGGGGCTGGCAAGAATTTTTCCGTAACCTTGGGCCTCCAATGCGGTCAGATTAAAGGGCAGGTCATCGAGAGTTCGTTCGCCGGTTCTAAGAATTTTCGCGGAATAGCTGGAGGGCCAACGAAGACCGTACTTCAAAGAAAGATCTCTTTTAATTTCGGCGACAGTGATTTGGACTTTCACTGTCGGAGCCACTTCAAGGCTGTTTTCATCGCGAATGACATTCACGCCAAAAGGATTTAATATTTTCTGATATCTTTTGAAGGCTAGATCGGGCGCGCTGACTCGAATCTCAGGCAGAGGTGTAAAGATGACAGTTTGTGGCGGCATTTTAGCTTGATCAAAGAGATCTTGAAAATATTTTTGCGCTTCCTCTTGCAGTTCAGAGGACAAGCGAGCCTGCATTTGATACGAAAAAGATTTGGATTTTGCAAAATCTGCAAGATTGATCCAGTCTTGCAGACGGTAAAGCTGCCCATTGATTTGCAGATCGCCTTCGGCGACAGAAGTTGAAAGGCCGACAACACCCTTTAAGTACTTTTGGAGATCTTCGAAGGAGCCCGTTTTGGTGGGGTGGAGGACTTGAATCTGAAAGTTCGTTGCTCCCATTTTTAATAAAGTGCGCCCCTCTTTGAGTCCCTTGACAAGAAGTTTAGAGCCAAGTCCCTCGGCTTTTAAGATGTCTTTATCTTGGATCCAAACCGAAGAAGTTCCTTGCAAAGAAAGGGTCTTTTCTTCCCCTAAAGAAAGGGTGAGGTTTTTAGTTTCGGCCAAAGAAAAAAAAGGAATGATCAGCAGGAGCGTAATAAGTGTTTTCATGCCCCCAGAGCAGAGCAATTCTTACGCGGCATCAGTTTAAATGTAGAAGCGGCTCAACGGCCGGGAGCCGGACAGTACTAGCCGACCGGCAACTCAAAGAACACCATCACTCCCTGATCGGTATTTTTAAACTGAAGCGTGGAGTGGTGTGATTTTAAAATCGACTGACAGATAGTAAGACCCAATCCCATTCCTGTGGAGTGGTGCATGACATCTTCGTCGATATAAAAAGGTTTGGTGATCTTATCAATGACTGATGAGGGGAGATGAGGTCCCTTGTTGTGGACCACAAAGCGCAGTTGTGATCCGTTGCGAAGGCTTTCCACGTGAATATCACTGCCATCATCACCAAATTTCGCAGCATTATGAATTAAGCGCATCACAACTTGCTTAATAAGGCGGACATCGGCCTTCACGTGGATGGGCTCAAGTTTGTTGACAATTTTTTGATGTTTTTTGGAAAGGAGATCCAGAAGATCTTTACTGAGTCCCTCGTCGAATCTCTCGAATGCGGTGCTTTGCATATCGATTTTGAGTTGATTCGTTTCTGCGCGAACAATCAGAAGAACATCTTCAACAAGGCTCTTCAGGCGTTCGGCACTTTTGGTGATTCGATTCACCATCAGCTTATCTTCATCGTTCAAATTCGACTCAGCCAACAGGGAAGAGAAACTTAAAATCGATGTGAGAGGAGTTTTCAATTCATGATTAATCAGAATCATAAAATTGGACTTGGCCACATCCAAACTTTTTAGTTCTTCTAAAGCTTTGGCGAGCTCTGCATTTTTTTGTTTCAGTTCTTGTCCTAAAGCATATCTTTCAATGGCATGTTCAACGGTGTTGGAAAGATCCACGGGATCCCAGGGCTTGGTGAGATACCTAAAGATCTGTCCTTTGTTCACGGCCATGATGACGGATTCAAGATCTGTATATCCGGTCAGAAGAATGCGAATCGTCTCAGGATGAGAATTTAAAGTTTTTTCTAAAAACTCGACGCCAGTCATCTCTGGCATGCGCTGGTCGGTAATAATAAGAGCAATGGGACCTGGATTTTGGTCCAGAACCTGAAGTGCTTCTTTTCCCGAGGTGGCCTTTAGTACGGAATATTTCTTTCGAAACAACCGTTCGAGGGCATCTACGTTATCTATTTCATCATCTACACAAAGAATTGTGTGCTTCGCCATAAAAGGTAGTGTAGGATTTGAAAATGAGCAGTGCAAAGGAATTTGCACGGGCCCGGGTGTTGTCATGGATGATGACCAGGAAGGGACGTGGAAATATGCTGGACTACAGTCTAGTTTCACACTCTTTCAACAATTTTGCTCAGAAATGAGTCAAGTCTGCGTCTTTCCATGACGATCAGTGAAACGGTAGAAGTTTTATCCTTTTCAGGAGATCGTGTATGAAATTATGGATGCGCATTGCAGTTCCCTTCACAGCCGTGATGAGTTTTGCAGTCGGGGTTCAAGCACAGCAGTGGGGAACCGGAATGTACGGTGGCATGCAATCTTGCCCTTACAATTATTCGGCAGCTGCGGGCTCTTCAAGCTACCTAGATGAAATCAAAGAAGCGCAATCCGCAATTCGTGAAGCTGAAAAGCAACTCCGCTCTAAGAAAACCGAAAAGAAAAGACTTGAAAAAGGCATGGAACGATCTCGCCGAGATGTCGAAGACGTTGTTTCTGAAGACTTCACAGAGTTCATGTTTGAACACATTGAGAACAATGTAAGTTGTAAAGAGTATAAGGGCATGGCGGGAAGCGAGGAGTTCATTGCTGGCGGCCAAGAAGGTGAGGCGGCAGTTCAAGCTCCGGCGTCTCGCGAGGTGCGCGGCTTCTCAATTACAGAATGGACTCGTCTTTGTGATCAAAACAAGAGTGGTTCCGTTTCGGCGACAGTGTGTGATGGAAGTCGTTTCCGTCAGACTGAAAAAGGGAAAGCTACTTCTCAAGACTGTAAGAAAGGTCTGACTGATTACAGAAAGAGTTATGCTCAATCAAACAAACTTCAACGTGAAATTGAATCCCTTGAGAATCTAATTCGTCGAAGTAAAGAAGACATTCAAGATGCTCGTCAAAACTATGCTGACGAACAACGTGAAAAACAGCGTGACCAGCTTGAAGGTGGAATTTGTATCGACTGTATCTCGCAAGGATCTGGTTACACTTATCAAAAACGTGAGACTGACTGGGGATCTGTTGTCGGAAATATCGGACTAGGTCTTGCTGCAACTTACATGGGTTATCAAACCAACAAAATGGTTGCGGATGCGAATTCAAATATTGGTTGGCCGACACAGCCTTATCCAGCTTGGGGTTACGGATTCCCGTTCCTCGCGACTGGTATTGGTCAGGCTCTTGGTGGTGGCGGTGGAATTTACGGAGCTGTCGGTGGCGGTATTGGTGCGGGTGGCTTCGGCTGCGCTGGCATGAATGGTGGCGCTTACGGAATGATGGGACCTTATGGTGGCATGAATGGAAATGGCATGTGGGGTAACCCTTATGGCATGGCCGGCATGGGCATGGGTGGTCTTGGTGGTGGAATTTATCAACCCGGCATGGGTCCTTGGGGTATGGCCGGTCCTTGGGGTATGGGTGGACCGTACGCAGGGGCGATGGGCTATCCTATGATGGGCGGCATGATGGGAATGCCAATGGGCGGAATGCTCGGCGGTGGTATTGGCGGAATGATGGGAATGCCTATGGGCGGAATGGGTGGCATGGGTTACCCAATGGGCGGCATGGGCGGTATGGGCTATCCAATGGGTGGCATGGGCGGTATGGGAATGCCAATGGGCGGAATGCTTGGCGGCGGTCTTGGTGGAATGATGGGAATGCCAATGGGCGGTATGAATGGCGGTTTGGGTTCTATCCAAATGCAGCAGCAAATGATGCAGATGCAAATGCAACAGTATCAAATGTATGTTCAACAGCAGCAGTCCTACATGCAACAGCAAATGCAAAGACAGCAAGTTGTCGCAAGTTTGCAACAAGAGCTCTATGGATTGTTGTATAGAATTCAACAAGTTCAATATGGTGTTGGCAATACAGGTTATCTAGGTGGCTCCGTTGGAGGAGGCATCAGTGTCGGTGGCGGCGGAGTGATCACACCACTTCCTGGCTCCGGAGGAGCGACTCTTCCTGGAGGCTCGGGCACGGGTCCAGCTCCAATTCCAGCTCCTCGCTAATTAAATTATTTAGTTAAAAATAGAAAGACCCTCTGCTAAAACAGAGGGTCTTATGCTTTATAGGATTCCCCGTCTTTACGACAGCCACACTCACTTTCTCGCCACCGGAGAGTTTTCTTCAGGACTAAACTTAGGTTCCTTGCAAAGGGCTGAAGATTTGGCAACTTTGCCGCTGCATAGTTCGTCTTATTATCGCGGCGACTGGCTGGTGGGATTTGGATGGGATGAGTCTCAGTGGCCAACGCCACCTCATAAAAAAGTTTTAGATCAGCTATTCCCAGATCGCCCCGTATTTTTGGCACGTATGGATGGGCATCGCAGTTGGGTGAACTCAACGGCATTAAATATTTTAGGCATAACATCTGAGAGCGGCATCTTGATGGAAAAAGACCATCTGCGAGCTTGGGACCATATTCCGACCTTTTCTTCGCAGCAGCAAAAAAGTCATGTCATGGCGGCGTGCCGAGTTTTCAACAAGGCGGGGTTCACTCATATCCGCGATATGTCTTGCAGCGAATCTTTATGGCAGCTTTTGGTCGAAATGTCAGAAAAGCAAGAGCTGACGTTGGCGATCGAAGAAAACTATACGACACATGATCTCGGCGATTTTGACAAAATGTTGGGGTTGGCCTTGTATGCGAAAAAGTCCGAGACCCCCTTTCTTCGTATGAAGGGAATCAAGTTGTTTTATGACGGCTCTTTGGGGTCTGAAACAGCCTTTCTTTCGAAACCCTACAACGGTCTAAAAGAGGGGCCGCAGGGAACACGCCTTTGGGAGATTTCCCAGGTCGAAGAGGTCATTAAGAGAACCTGGGCAGCCGGTCTTGAGTTTTCAGTTCATACGATTGGTGATGAAGCCGCCCATGAAATTGTGCAGTTGGCGCGCAAGATTTCCGCACAAGGCTCTGTGGGCCGACTGAATATGGAGCATGTTCAACTGCTAAGGCCTGAAACAATTCAAATGATGAAACCCTTGCACGTTCGCTGTCATATGCAGCCTTGTCACTGGTTGAGTGATCGTGTGTGGCTTGAAAAGAAACTGGGCGATTTGTATCGCTATGTTTTTCCTTGGGAAGCTTTGCGAGCGGCGCAGATTCCTTTGTCGTTTGGTTGTGATAGTCCTGTAGAGCCACCTTCATTTTGGCGAAATAAGATCGCCTTAGATGAAAGTGCGAAGGTGAAAATTCGACAATTCACGGGTGATTTCACCGTAGTGCACTCACATCCGGATGTTCAGTTTGCGGATTCCTATTCTGTTATCGAAGACGGCGAGGTCAAAGAAGTCGTCTTCGCAGAAAAGATTCTGGATCTTACCTAAGAGGATTAGTGTCGATAACCAAAGTTTTGTCTTTCATTGAATAAAGAAGTCCTCCTGCCAACGCAACTCCGGCGACATACAACCATGTCTTTTTGTCACTCGTCCAAGAAGGCTTTTCTGTGGGGGACTGCGCTCGAGGGGTGCAGGAATCTGAAAAGTAAAGAAGACCCCTTGCCGTAAGATCAAAATCCAAATTTCCAAGTGAAAATCCATCACAAGAGCCCTCAACAAGATTTTCGAAAAGAAGCTGTTGATTGAGGAGCTGCTCATAAGTTCCAAAAAACGAGACTGGATGATGTGTATTCGAAAGCAGAGTCCATTGATAAGGTGTTTGCTTTGAAATGAGAACTTCTGAGTTTTCATGAGGTTCCCAGGAGAAAGACTCAACAAAGACCTTTTCAAGGACAGGGTATTTCTTTTTAAGCATCGAAAGTGATGCAACCGTTGAAGGGCAGTCAAAGAGATCAGGTCCTTCCTTTAGGAGAGTGCGAGACTTGCAATATAAGTGCAGCCACTCACGACGCTCTTGAAGAGGGACTTCTCGCATCAAAGCTTTCCCGCTCAAGTCACGAATAAAACGAAGACTTAGCAACGTTAGAGGAGCTTCTTTTTGAATGGCTTTTATCTGATTGAGTGTCATTGACTGACTTTGCAGGAATGAGTCCCCCAACTGAAATAGGCGATTTTCTTGGTCCGGATTTTTTTGAATGCGACTTCCCTGATACTGAATAAATTCAATAGACTGCGGATGTTTTAAAAGAAACTCTTTGAAGTGGGCCTCCGAGGCCCCCGCAGTGCGAATGAGAACTGTTTGCCCCCAGCTTACAAGCGGCAGAACTAGAAGGGCGATGGCGATGACGTTTTTCATGGACGACTCCTTAGTTTTGATACTGTACTCGAATCTGTGCAGGCCCTGACGAGCTGATTTGATTTCCCTTTTCTTCGGGATTTTGAACCACAGCGATGAATGGACCCGTGTAGCTGAGAAGGCGGGGGCTTTCGTGATCCTTAACTAAAACCGCATATTGCTGCGGATTGAGGGGCGCTCGTAAAAGCTTAAGTTTAGAGCCGACCTTGAGTCCCCCTTTTTGTTTGTCGTGGGAGGCAAGATAGAGATCCACCACGCCTCCCATATCCCCCACCAAGGAAGCCAAAGATTCGGCGTTGGCGACCTCAATGGGAACAAGAACAAAACCTCGAGGGATAAAGGTATCCACGGATTTTGGTTGGGGAAGGAAGCTGTCCTTGGAAGCCTTGTCTTCCATCGGTTTGGAAACGAAATATGAGATGACGCCCAAAATAAGGAACGCCCCCAGAAGGGAGTTACTTCTTATTTTTGAAATAATTTTTGCCTGCATGAGATCGATCCTCTGTGAATTGATATTTTTTAGGACTTTCTTTGAGTTGAGTCAGATGTGTGAGCGCTGCGAATCCCACAAGGACTACGAGCAACATCACCACACAGACTTCGATGAGAATCTGCCCTTGATTATTTTGGGAAGCCACTCGGACCCCTCCTTCGTTAGCGTTACTGCGCACGCCTTTTTGAATTGGAACGTCCCCTTTAGGAATTGAGAAAAGGGAGCGTGAACTTGAACCTGGTACTGCCACTCGTGAGCCAGAGCCTGGGTTTCTTCGAAGTTTGGAGCGGGGCTGTACGTCGGAGCTATGTCCGGAGAGTCCGGACGGACCGCCAATTCGGGCGCTTGTCCTCGGACGCTGAGTAATTTTGTTTCAAGAAGGATGTTCGAGGATTGATGGCCGGTGCGACGAAGACTTTGAGCTGTCAGACGATGAGAGTGTCGGAGGAGTTTGTTACTTTCTTTTATGAGCTGCTTTTGTTTTTGATCCAGTCGTCCTCTTTTTTCTTTAATTTGATTGTAGTGAGAGGTGGCTGTCGAAATCGCGATCGGATTTAGAGAAGCGATGGCGGCGCTGAGTTCCTTTGCGGCGGCAAGAGATTGCACCTTGAGGGCTGATGCCAGAGGATTCAGAGAGAGAAGTGTTGTAAGAAGAGGTCTTACCTGATTTTGCGATTGCAGTCCTTCTTGGCGGCATTGAAATTTGAGGGCGAGGTCATTTTGAATAAATCCTAGTGATGAAAAGCCAACGAGAATGCCCGCTATGAGTGGGGGAAACAGAGCCAAAGTCAGTGCTAGTGCGAAACCTTTTTGCCGGGGACGGTTCATAGAAGTTTTCTCCTTATGGATTTTTCGATCCTCAGGGGAGGATGGAGTTCAATACGGACGGTACCTTTGATACGATCCTGATTCTTTTGAAAGCGGACAGAGACTGTCTGTTGAGTGATAAGAATGCGAGACAGTCGGGCATCCAGTTCTTTTTGACAGAGCTGGATGGAGGCATCTTGGGTGCATATCAAAGCTTCGTGAAGATGATAGTTTGTGAGATGAAAAACTAAAGCGCGATAAAGAAGAAGCGTCAGAATAGATCCAGCAAGGAAAAGTAAGGGCAAGGATAAAAGAGCCTCAATTATTCCTTGCCCCGCCTGAGATCGGTGCGGTTTCATCTTATCTGCTTTGGGAGTCGGATTTTGATGGATTCACGGCACCCTCAAAGAAGCTTCCAAGATCTCTTTTTTTATACATACTTTCGGTCACTTCATGAGCTTCTTTTTTTCGACTGCCGTTGCCACCCAAAGCTTGGGCCACATTGGCGAATTGTACGTCGAGATTTGCGCCGACCACTTTGATGACTGAGATGCTGCCGATAGCGACGATGGCCACAATGATTAGATATTCGATGAGGCCTTGGCCTTTTTTATTTTTTAGAAATTGGTTTGCTTTCATAATATCTCCTGCGAAAGGGAGTGAAAGCAAAAGGGTGTCCTGTGTGAGATGGGTTTAAACAAAAAAGAAAGTCCGGAGGTCCGGACTTCGCGAAGTTTATTTCTTTTTACCTTTAGCAGCTTCTTTTTTTGCAGCGGCTTTTTCCTCTTTGGCGGCAGCAGCGGCTTCTTTTTTGGCTCCGGCTTTTTTGGCCTTACGCTGTAAAATAATACGATCTAGGATTTCGAAAGCTTCTTTTTGGAGGTCGTTTTCAAAGATAAAACGGTAGAAACCTTCGATCTCAGGGCTTTGACGGAACTTCTTTAGCGACGTGGGGAGGCTGTCCGACTGGACGAAATCAATAGAGCTGCCATCTTTTGAGAGTTTTACTTTTTCAGCCATTCTTTAATCCCCTAAAAATCACTTCAATACGTGCGGAGCCTAAGCTCAATTTGACATGATTTTCTAATGTTTTAAAGGGTTTGTACAACGGCTGAGGTCCTTTAATCAAGGATAAAAATGGTCTTCCGAAGGGAGGCGGACAGGGGCTCACAAAGGAGTGCTGAAGGACCTTGGTTTGAGCGTGGCGGCTTTTTTGGTGCTCTCTTAATAAACCATTGAATTTCTTCGGTAAATAGCGGAGATTGAGGTCTCAAAAGTGGGAGGTTTGCGATGCTCATTCTTAATGGTAGGGAAGTGGCCAAAGAAGTGCGTTCATCTCTGATCCCGCGGGTTGAAAACTTCTCTCGCCTTCAAGGTCGCCCCCCTCACTTGTCAGTGATCATTGTCGGGGATGATAGTGCCAGTCACGTTTACGTCAAAAATAAAAAAATTGCCTGCGAGTCTGTTGGGATTTCCTCCACGATTCATGCTTTGCCAGCCGGTACTTCTCAACACGAATTGAACACAAAAATTCAGAGTTTAAATAATGCGGAAGATGTGGATGGTATTTTAGTTCAGTTTCCTTTGCCGAAACATCTTAGCGCCGATGAAGTGCTTTCGTTGGTGGCTCCCGCAAAAGATGCTGATGGTTTGACGTATGCTTCTTTGGGCTATTTCTTCGCGGGCAAACCCTTTGTAAAGCCCTGCACCCCTGAAGGAGTGATGACAATCCTTCAACGTTATCGAATTTCTGTCGAAGGACTTAAGGCTGTTGTTGTTGGAAGAAGTAATATCGTTGGTAAACCCATGGCGCAGCTTCTGACGGAGGCCAATGCGACGGTGACAGTCTGTCACTCGAAAACGAAAAATCTTTCCGACTATACAAGACAAGCGGATCTTGTGGTGGTGGCGGCGGGAAAAGCTCGCCTGTTGGGGAAAGAGGATTTTAAGAAAGACTCTATTGTTGTTGATGTGGGAATGCATCGGAATGGTCCCGGAGGAAAACTCTGTGGAGATGTGCGTTTTGAAGAGCTGGACGGCTGGGTGAAAGCGGCGACTCCCGTTCCTGGAGGAGTGGGGCCGATGACGATTGCCATTTTACTGCAAAACACCTGTATTCTTGCGGAAAAACGCGCAGGTATCAAATCGTAGAGTTTTCTGTTTTGACGAAGAGATATTGGAGAAGTGAAACGTGAAGAGTTTTGTTGTTCTTTTATTTGTGTTTCTAGTGAGCCCCTATGCCTCAGCGCTGCGCCTTGAGTATATTGGGGAGACGTCCATAGCGACAGGAACTAAATTTAATAAAGCGACCATTGGTGGTCTTTCCGGGATTGTCTGGTCGGAGAATACTCTGTATGCCTTGTCTGATGATAAAGGGCGCGCAGGGGAACCCCGCTTTTTCGAATTTGATTTGAAGATCGATAAAAAGGCGGTGATCTTAACTCCGAAGGCTGTTCATTTTATTACTGGCCTTCCTGATCAAGACGGGAAGAAAGCGGGAATGGACCCTGAGGGGTTGGTGCAAATTCCGGGAGGAGATTTTTTGATCTCCTCCGAGGGGAATAACGATGCGAAACCTCGGGAGATGCCGCGGATTTTTCGAGTGAGTTCCCAAGGTGCTTGGAAGTCGGATTTGCCTATTCCTGAAAAGTATTTGCCAGAAGCAACCGGACAACAGAAAAAGGGGATTCAGAACAATGCCGCCTTCGAGGGGCTGACAAGCTCTGCTGAAGGTAAGTTTCTATTTACCAGCACCGAATCCGCACTGACACAAGACTATGTGATCGGCGAAGAAGAACAAGGAGACTGGATTCGTATTCTTAAGTACGAAGACAAAGGTCAACAAGTTTATCGACCCGTGGCCGAATACGCCTATCGCGTGGACTCTTTTAAGGACACCCAACAAGGGAAAGAAGTTTTTCGTGGGGTTTCCGAGATTCTTTCCTTGTCGGAAACAAAGCTGATTGTTCTGGAGCGAGGCGTTCGGCTTTTCTCTAAAAATGTCTGGGCGCAGACGGTGGCGCTGTATTTAGTAGATCTTTCGAAGGGATCGGATGTGACGTCGCTCGCGAAGTTGAGTGATGGGAAGTTTACGGGTGTTGAGAAGGTCAAGTTGATTGATTTTGAAACAGATCTTAGTAAAGAGCGTGGCACGAAAGTTATTCAGAACTTTGAGGCTTTGACCTGGGGGCCGAAGTTGGCGGATGGACGCCGGAGTTTGCTTGTGATGGGCGATAATAATTTTTCTAAAAATGAAATTACTGAACTGATTGTGTTTGCTGTTGAAGGTGAATAGATATGATGACTGTATGGAGACTCCGCCCCGGAGCCGATAAAAGAATTCGCAGTGGACACCCTTGGGTTTTTTCCAATGAACTTTCTGTTAGCCCGAAGGGGCATGCGCCGGGAGCTCCTGTCGAGTTGCAGGATGCAAAAGGGCAATTTTTGGCACGTGGTTATGGCAATCCTCATTCACTGATTGCTTTCCGGGCTCTGAGTTTCAACAACCAAGATGAGGCTCCGACGGGTTTTGAGTTTTTGCAGAATAAAATTTTGAACTCTTGGCAGATCCGCAAGGTCGCGGGATTTCGAGGTAGCTTCCGTCTGGCTTTTGGTGAGTCCGATTATATTCCTGGCTTGGTTTTGGATTATTATCTGGTGGAACAAAATGGAAAAAGAGCCCAAGTATTTGCCGCTCAACTTGTGACGGCGGGTATGAATGAGGCCTTGAAGAACGCGGAAGATTTCTTTAAGGGTTTAGTGACTCGGGCCCAAGAGCGGGGATTGTCTTTATTTTCTTGGGAGCAAACAGCCGTAGTTCTTCGCAATGACGTGAATATTCGTAAGCTCGAGGGGTTGCAGGTTGAGGCTCCGAAAGTGATAAAAGATCTTCCCGGGTTTAATCTGGCAGATATTGAGATTCTTTTGAATGGGGCTGGCGACGAAGGATTGGTCTCGATGAGTTGCGATCTGGCGGAAGGACAAAAGACAGGCTTTTTCCTGGATCAAACTCATAATATCTATCTTGCCGTGAATCTTTTTAAGAACTGGGCCAAGATTCAAGAAAAGCGAAAGATTCGAGTCTTGGATCTTTGTTGTTATGTGGGGCATTGGTCGACCCAAATCACTCGTGCGCTTAAATCTTTGGGCTTTGAGGTGGAGATCTCGTTGGTGGACATCTCAAAGACGGCTTTGGCTTATGCCAAAAAGAATGCGGAACGAGAGGGTGCTGAGGTCCTTGTTCATGAGTTGGATGTTTCAGAAGGACTCACACAGTTGCCAAGTGCGCATTACGACATCGTGATTGCGGATCCCCCGGCCTTTATTAAGTCAAAAAAAGATATTCCCATTGGAAAACATGCTTATTTAAAAATGAACACTCATGCCTTTCGTATGGTGAAGAAGAATGGTTTTGTCGCTTCTTGCTCATGTTCTGGCCTTTTAGAAGAGGAAGAATTTCGAGATGCGATTCGCAAGGCATCCTTGCGAAACTTTTCGGAAGTGCGCAGTGTTTTGCGCGGAGGACATGCTGCAGACCACCCGACGTTAATGCAGTTTCCTGAGGGGTTTTATCTGAAGATGTATGTTCATTACATTTTATAGTGAGTCCGATGGGGGCTTTGCGCCCCTCCCCATGGCGTCCCATTAAACAAATAGAGCGACACAGTCGACACATCCGACACGCTTTCTATCCGAGATTACTTCAAAAACGATATTAAAAATCCGTTAAAGAGAGAGCAGCAAGGGGTACCTATGTATTCGGATCGTCTCTCTAAAATACATGTCATGTTGGCTTCCGCAGGGGCTGCGCTTTCAATTTATTCTTCAGTCGCAGTGGCACAACATAAAGGGATTGGTTTTCAGGCAGTCATTAAGAGAAGTGATGGAAGCTATCCAACCGCATCGGGTTTGAATGTGACTCTACAAGTGATGTCCCCGACAGGTGCTTGCGTACTTCGTGAAGAGCAGTTTTCCAATGTCACTATTTCTAATGGATACCTGAATTTGGTTTTGGGTGATGGGGACACGACGGCTCCCTCGAATTACAATCCAAGTCCTCTTCTTAGCGTTCCCGAGGTTATGAATAACAGTGTCACTCGTACAGGATTGAAGTGTGTTGATGTCGACAACAATATTTTAAACAATGCCGGCTCTTACAATCCCGATTCTTCGCACGGTCGAAAATTGCGTTTAAGAACCAATATCGGTGGAGACAATGTTGTCGTTGATTTGAATATGCGTGCAGTGCCCTTTGCGGTGAACTCTGAAAAGCTCAATGGCAAGGATGAAAATGATTTTATTCAAGTCAAATCTAGTGCGCAGGTGACTCAGTCGACAGTCGAATCGTTTTTTTCAAATCTTACTTCAGTCGTTGGAGGAGCGGTTCGTTGGAACGGCAGCTCCTTTGAAAGTTATGATCCTAAAGACGGATCGACGTTGAACAACGACTCTGTGCCGGGAAGTGCTATCTCTGATTTGGCGTGGACGAAGTTGACGGCAGTTCCCAGCCCGGTGGGGCAGATTTCTGGTTTGACATGCGTCAATGGAAAGATCCTGAAGATGATTTCAGGTGCTTGGGCGTGTGGCGATGAATCTGGCGTGGGAGTCGAAAACGATCCGACAGTGCAGAACTTTGCGAAAAATTCCGCAGGAGCGGGACTTCGGGTGAATGGTTCAAACAATCTTGAGGTTGATACGGGAAGCACTTCTGGAAAAATTGTACAACTGGATGGAGCGGGAAAAATTTCCTCATCTTTAGTGCCCAACTTGGGAGTCAGCAATTTGGATTTTGCGGGTGCCATGGCCGTCAATAGTGGTGTGGTAGTTTCCAACGGAACGAGTTTATATAATAAAGCTTGTGCTGCTGATCAAGTTTTGAGTTGGACCGTGGCGAACGGTTGGATTTGCTCTAGCGTCGAAAGTCTTGTGACTGCGACCGGAGGATTGAGTGGCAACACTCCGATCTCGACCACGGCGAATATTTCAACGACTCAGAGTATGAGTGCTGCTTCAGGTTTGTTTTCGCTTTTGCGAATTTATGACGGTATTGGAAAGTATGCCACTGTTGGAGGGCCGATAACTGGTTTTAGCAACGACTACACATTGACGCTACCGACGGACAAAGGTGTTGCTGGTCAAGTCATTAAGATCACAGGTGTTAGTGGTACTAATGTGGAATTGGGGTGGGACACGCCAGTGACTGGCACAGTGACCAGTGTGAGCGGAACTGCGGGCGAAATCAGTGTTGCAACTGGCAATACGACACCGGTTCTTTCGCTGGTCAATGCGGGAACGGCAGGTTCCTACTATAAAGTGACTACTGATGCCAAGGGGCGTGTGACCTCGGGGCAGACCTCGTTGGTCGCCGCTGATATTCCGGCGTTAGATGTTTCTAAACTGACGTCAGGAATTTTGCCTATTGTACGTGGTGGAACAAATTCTGCGACGACGCTAAATAACAATCGTGTGATGATTTCAAATGCTGGAGCTATCGTAGAAAGTGCCGCAATCACCGCAAATAGAGCGTTGGCTTCCAACGCAAGTGGCATTCCCGTTGCATCGGTGGTGACCGACTCGGAACTTGGATATTTATCAGGGGTTAGTGCCAACATACAGACTCAGCTTGATGGTAAGGCTTCAATCTCAGGTTGGAGTAATAACAATATAATTACGTCAAATGGATCTGGAACCCTGGCGGCTCTGGCTTCAACGAACAACGCTGTATTGACAACAAACGGCTCCGGAGTGCCTAACTGGAGTGTCATATCCAATGATACCTTTACTCAGTATGCCCTTAGGGTGGGGCGGGCCG
>JANJTG010000360.1 GCA_024711265.1 Bdellovibrio sp.
TTGCAAAAGAGCTGAATTTGCCGGTAAGGGAGTTAAAGACTTCGACGGATCTGGAAGCCCATCTCTTTTCCTTCGACAATAAAGTGTATCGTGTCAAAGACATAGTCCCACGTCTTAAATCGTTGCAAAATTCTTTACGTCGCGTTCGTTCGGATCTGTATCGCGACCAGGATGTGGTTCTGAGCTATCGCAATGCACTTCAGTACGAGCGTTCGCAATATTACGACACCTTGTCTTTGAAGGATCTTTTGGACTCTTGGCGCAGCGAGGTGGATCCTGTTGTGTTGCAGTTGATTGAAGTTCAAGCGGTGAATCGCTTTGGTGTCGACGCCAAAGATCAGTCAGCATTGCATTTTCTATCGACCGTGGATGCGGAAGGCAGCTCCCTGTTAAGTGGCCGGGCGACGTATCGTTTAGAGGGAGGGCTTTCCAGCTTAATTCAGACGTTAGCGTCGCGAGTGGCGGGTGTGATCCCAGATCAGATCCTTCGTATGAATTGCCCTCTCACTGAGATCTCTGAAAAGGATGGCGTCTTTAAGTTGGTTTTTGAGGGCAAGGGTGGCAAAGAAAGTTTCACGACACGCACTGTGATTTGTACTTTGCCTTTTTCTAAATTAAGAGAAGTTAAAGGAATTGAAGATCTTCAGTTTTCTGCTCTTAAAAAAGAAAACATTCAGCAGCAAAATTATGCAGCTCACTCTAAAGGAGCGATGGCTTTTGAAACCCCGTTTTGGCGTTCTCGTCGGGGATCGACGGTTGCCAATCTGGGGAATTTCACGGGGAATTTTCTCACCCAAAAGATGTGGGACTCGGGACGGGCTCAAACCGGAACGCAGGGGCTTCTCAGTTTTCAGCGAGCTGGCACCTCGGGCCTGAAAGCCGGTGCTCAGTCTTCAGAGGAAGCTCTGCAGGATTTGCATCTGTTTTACAGTGATGTTCCAAGTTTTGAGGGCAGTGCTTCTCAATTGGTCAACTGGCAACAAAGAAAATGGTCCTTGGGTTCCATGGCGGTCTTTAAACCAGGACAGTACATGCGTTTTCGTGGAGTGGCTGGGGAGTCTGAGTATGAAGGGCGTTTTCTGTTCGCAGGGGAGCATACCAGTCTTCGTTATGCGGGCACGTTGCAGGGGGCGCTGGAGAGCGGCGTGAAGGCCGCCTCCGAAGTGCAGATCTAGATTATTTCACAAGATTGACATGCAAAGTGGACGCTTCGCCTTGAGCTGCGATGAATCCATCTACGTCGGTTTTATTAATCGCATTGATCAACGAACTCATATGATTGTTGGTCAAACTCATCCCTTGAGGCACGCTGCCATCCGCGTTCACCCAGCTATAGTTCGGTTGAGGAGACACCACAAAAACGATGATGTTATAAGAAGGTCTGAAACCTTCCTTTTCAACCTGAACAGTCGGCAAAGTCATCGAATCGTCCGAAATATAAACCGTGCGTGATTCTTTCACTTGCGAAATGCTGATTTGAGAAGAATCGGTGGAGATGAACGGACGAGAACCAACGGCGTAAAGAACCGTGAGGTACTGCCCACGCATATTTCCCAAGCGGTTCACCTGCAAAGACGGAATCGTTTCGAAACGAGCTGCTTCCGCATTTCTTTGCGAAACGGAACCACTCATGAGTCCTAAACCGATGATGAGGGTCAGGGCATTGATGATGATAAGTTTAAGTGATCTCATGTTACTTCACTCCTGTTTTCGCGTAATCCAAGTACATAACCAGATGTCCGTTAGGATCCATAATCAC
>JANJTG010000069.1 GCA_024711265.1 Bdellovibrio sp.
GTGATTGGCTCTATGTACTTCACCACCTTTATCAACCTTTGACGCTGTAAATTGAAGGCCGATTATTCGATAAAATCCCAGCATGTCCTGTAGATGCGGGGTATTTAATGTGATAGAAGTGATTTTTAAACTCATTAGCTCCATTATCGGAATCGAGGCCTTATGAAACAAGAAAAAATTTATTTAAAAGACTACAAAAAGCCTGACTTCACCGTAGATTCCATCCACCTCGACTTCAACCTGAACGAAGACTTTTGTCGAGTCCTCGCAAAGACCCAAATCAAGAAGACCTCCCCGGGGGCCGAATTACATCTCAATGGCGAAGACCTGAAGTTGGTGGCAATTAAAATCAACGGCCAAGCCCTTTCGCCGGACCAATACACGATCACTCCGGAAGAGCTTATCATCCCCTCAGTTCCTGAGGCTTTCACATTGGAAGTGGAAACTGAACTGCAACCACAGAACAACACCTCTTTAGAGGGACTCTATAAATCAAACGGCATTTTCTGCACACAGTGTGAAGCCCAAGGTTTTAGAAAAATCACCTACTTCCTGGATCGCCCCGATATCATGACGTCTTACTCTGTGACAATCGAAGCGGACAAAACAAAATATCCGGTCCTTCTTTCTAATGGAGATCGCATCAAGGTGGAAGATCTCGGAAATGGACGCCACAAAGCCTTCTGGAGAGATCCCCACAAAAAACCTTGTTACCTTTTCGCCCTTGTCGCCGGAGACCTCGGCGTGATTCGCGATACCTTTACAACCAAAACAGGGCGCAAGGTGAACCTGGAAGTTTACGCCGCTCACGGCAAACAAGAACGCTGTTGGCACGCGATGGATTCCCTTAAAAAATCCATGAAATGGGACGAAGAAACCTTCGGCCTTGAATATGATCTGAACGACTACATGATCGTCGCTATTGATGATTTCAATGCCGGTGCCATGGAAAACAAAGGCCTGAACATCTTCAACTCACGTTTGGTTTTGGCCGACTCGAACTCGGCAACAGATGTGGACTTCCACAGCATTGAATCGGTGGTGGCTCATGAGTACTTCCACAACTGGACTGGGAACCGTGTCACCCTTCGTGATTGGTTTCAGCTTTCGTTGAAAGAAGGCCTGACGGTGTTTCGTGATCAAGAATTTTCAGCAGATATGACTGACCGTGGAACTCAGCGTATTGAAGACGTCGATGCCCTTCGCACAGGACAATTTGCTGAAGATGCCGGTCCTAACGCCCACCCCGTTCGCCCCGAATCCTGTATGGCCGTTGATAACTTCTTTACAATGACCATTTATGAAAAAGGTTCTGAAGTTATTCGCATGATGCAAACGATTGTTGGTCGCAAAGGATTCCGCAAAGGCATGGATGAGTATTTCCGACGTCACGACGGACAATCCGTAACGACAGATGATTTCGCTTCGGCGATCTCAGAACCCAACGGCAAAGATTTCTCTCAATTCAAACGTTGGTACCACCAAGCGGGAACTCCCGTGGTTTCAATTCAAGAAAAATTCGACGCTTCCAAGGGAGAATACCATCTTACTCTAGAGCAGCACTGTCCCGCGACTCCAAATCAGCCACAGAAAGATCCCTTCCATGTTCCATTGATGATGGGACTTTTGGATAGTCGTGGTCAGGAGTTGAAGTTGGAATGCGAGAAAATCCAAATCAACTCTGACGGCAAACATCTGATTGAGCTTAAAGATAAAAAAGAGAGTTTCGTCTTTAAGGGACTTTCAGAGCGTCCTGTTCTTTCGATCTTGCGTGAGTTTTCAGCTCCGGTAAACCTGAAGTGGGAAGCTTCTCAAGACGACCTTTACTTCCTTATGGAAAAAGATACGGATTCTTTCAATCGCCGCGAAATGGCCCAGAAGTTGGGACTGACAGTTTTACATAACTTAGTTGCCCAAGCTCGCGCGAAATCACCGTTGACGGTGGATCCTCGTTTTGTCAAAGCGATGAGTGCTATCATTCGTGATGCGAGCATGGACCCCGGATTCAAATCAAAAATGTTGCAACTTCCTAGTCACGCTATTCTGGCCCAAGAAGAAGCCATCTTGGATGCCGAGGCTTTCCACCAAGCTCGCACGACCCTGCGAACCGCGATTGCACGTGAAAACCGCACTCACCTGCTTGATATCTACCGTCAATTCCACGGTGTGGAACCGAAGAGCCGTGACACCAAAGTGTTTGCTCATCGTTCATTGAAAAATCAAGCTCTTGGTTATCTGGCGGACCTCAACGACCCTGAAATCCTGGAAATCGTTAATAAGCAATACTGGGAAGCTCAAAACATGACAGACCGTATGGCGGCGATGATGCTTTTGGCAGATTCCGACTCAGCTCATCGCGAGAAAGCCCTGCAAAACTTCCACGATGAATGGAAAAACGATTCCGTCGTCATCAACAAGTGGTTCACAGCGCAGGCGACCACCAGTCGTACCAACGTGCTTGAAGACGTCAAAGCTTTAACGAAGCACCCCGCGTTCAGCCTCACCAACCCTAACAACGTCTATTCGTTATTAAGAGCCTTTGGTGCGAATATCGTTCGCTTCCATGATCCGAAAATGGATGCTTATGAATTCTATGCTGATAAAATTTTGGAAATTGATGCGAAGAATCCGCAAGTGGCCGCTCGCCTTTGCGCAGCCTTTAACTTCGTTCAAAAGTTAGAGCCCGCGATGAAGGAAAAAGCGTTGAAACAGATCAAACGCATGGTGGCGGTTGAGAGTCTTTCGAAGAACTCAAGAGAACTCTTACAGTCGGCGTTGGTTTAGAAATTTACAAGAAGGCCCGGGAATCCCTGGGCCTTGGTAGATTATTTTGTTCGGCAGTGCTGCAAAAATTCGTCACGAGTTTCAAGACGTGTTTTGAAATGACCACGCAGGTCCGCAGTCGACGTCGTACTTCCCGTATCCTCAATCCCTCTCATAATCACACAATAGTGGCTGGCATTGATATGGACCGCCACATGTTCTGTCTCCAGAATATACTGAAGACAGTCGGCGATTTGTTTTGTCAGACGTTCTTGCACCTGAGGACGGCGCGAGAAATACTGAACAATACGATTGATTTTAGAAAGTCCAATCACCTTCTTATTCGGAATATAGGCGACCGTTGCATGGCCATGAATAGGTAAAAAGTGATGTTCACAAAATGACAGACAGGTGATGCTTTGAACGACGATCATTTGATCATAATTCATTTTGTTATCGATGACTGTCATCTTGGGAAATTTCTTGGCATCCAAGCCGCCAAAGACTTCATTCACATACATCTTGGCCACGCGGCGCGGAGTCTCACGAAGACTGTCATCGCTCAAGTCGAGACCTAAAGTTTCCATGATGTCAGTGAACTTTTCAGAGATCTTCTCAATTTTTTCTTCATTGGTAAGACCATTATCGATCATGGGTGTGGGACGTACATTTTCAAGGATCTGGCGCACGCTCACGGATACTTCCGAAGCCGCCGGGACCATGTTGGATCTCTTTTTTGAGGACTGCTTTACACTCTTTTTCTTTGTCGTCTTAGCCATGACTCTACCTTAGATGGAAAAACCCTCTTATGCCCTAAAATCAAAGCGGGCGAAAGCTTAAAACTACACTTTTTGCAAATTTTGACTGTGAAGCCACTGACGAATGAGGTCTTTATCCGCCGAAGAAGTCTCCTCAAAATGAACTCGAACGTGATCGTTCTGAGTATCAATCACCCGAGCTTGGCATTGGATGTCGTTTATATCGCTGATTTGCAAAGGAACGACCTCCCCCACCTTAAAAATCCCCGGTCGAGGGATGGAAACACGAGCACCCGTATAAGAAAGATCCAGGGTTTGCGTTTCCACCCCACCCAACACCACGGAAATATTCGCTGTAAAACGATCTCCGGTGGGCGCAAACCAGTTTTGCCGACGATCCAGATAGGGATAACGAAAGAAATACGAGACCGTCCCTACGATGAACAGAACTAACAAACAATCCATGAGCCTGGCCGTGCTCACCACAGGGTCCACCATCTCCATGTCGCGCAAAAGGCTTGCGGAGGTCATAAAAACAAAAACGCCGCAAAGAACCAACCCTAAAACCCAAGCGGACTTATGACGAATGAGAAGACTGACTCCCGCTCCAAAAATAAGAAGCCAACTGACCCAGTCAAAAACTTGGGTCCCGGTTCTTTGCAGAGTCAAAATATCCATAACAGGAGTCAAGATGAGGACTGCCGCCGCCATCTGGACAGCACGAGGTCGTTCTAAGGTGGTTACTTTTGCTTCCATAAGAAACTTATCGGCCTATGATCTCTGGGGGTGTAGACCTTTATTGGATGTTTCGTTCTGAGACACTCTGTGGGCCACTTACAGTTTCATTTTGAATATGTCGATAATGTCCTCATGAAATTTCTTGTCGGCATTTTGCTTTTAACAGCCCTTTCCTTCCCCGCCTACGCGATCAAACCTCTGGCAATAAAAAAGGATCGCGTGTTAATCGACACAGAGGGGGAAGAGATTCAAGTCGGCGATCAGTTGGCCGCTCGCAACTTGGATGGAAAAGGCAAAGCCCTTCTTGAGGTTAAACAGGTTAAAAACGGCAAAGCCGTGGCCTCTGTAATAAAAGGCCGTATGCAGTTGGATTTAAGTTTAAGTAAATACGCCGCTCATTCAAAATCAACCGCCAAAGCTTCCAAACGTTCCCCCAAAGAAAAGACCTCCGGAGGCTTCACCGCCGGGTACGCCATGAATACAATGACCGTCAAACCGAGCGGTGCCCCTTCGGTCTCACTTTCGGGATCAAGCTTTAACCTTTCGGGATTCTATCAATTAGAGGTGGATGGCAACGTCAGTGCACGCGTCTTTGCCAGCTACGAGACCCTGCAAGCCACGGGAACTTCAGCGACAAACGCCTGCACGGGATCTTCTGATTGCAAGGTCGACATCAGCTATCTGGGATTGGAAGCTTTAGTGCGCTATCGATATCTTCACACGAAAAAACTAGAAGCCTGGGCCGGTGCGGGTTTGGGATTTCTTTTTGCGATCGGCAAAAGCAGCAATGTCTTAGATTCGAGCAAAATCAGCACGAATCAAACGGTGGTCGGCTCTTTGGGATTAGATTATCAACTTGATCGAAACAGTTTTATCCCCATTCAATTAGACTATGCCCTTTTTCCCGACAACAGCACATCTTCCGCCAATCAAATTATTTTGCGAGCAGGATACGGCTTTAATTTCTAAAGCGAAAAATCCGACGACTTGTGGCAAATCGCTTTTCAATGTGTCAATCTGGACAATCCCCCCTCCCCGCGGATTTGCTCTTCCTGGCGTCTAGTTTTTATTAAAATCCACCACAGCTTGTAAGGTCTCAAGAGGAAGGACCGATAAAGAAGCTATCTCTAACACAATCTAAGGAGACATTGTGGCACCTAAATATAAGAACTATAAGTTCGGCGAAATGACATTTAAATCCTACTTCCGCCCCGTAGGTCACGGATACGAAGTGGGTCTGACTTATGATGGAAAACCTATTTTCGTTGGCAACTTTGTTCATAAGACAGAAGCCACTTACTGGTGGAAACACATGAGCCAACATCTTCGAGGTTTCGTGTCTAAACACGAATACATCCCTACCGCTTCAGCGACCTGGTACTGTAAGTATGTATCAAACTACGTTTACAAGTACTATTATGCTTGGCTCGACAAGGCCTTCAACAAGTACACAAAAGAATACACAAAGGCTTCGGCATCCGATTACAAGGAATATAAGAAGTACGAAAAGTACTACTATAAAAAGGCCGCTTAATTCTTTCCTGTCCTCATACGCAAAAAGCCCTTTTGAAACTCAAGAGGGCTTTTTTGCGTCACCCCTGTCTCATTCTTAGACAGCCCAGTCCCTGTCCAATGCGCTCCTAATTGATTTAGAAGACGTCTCAATTTGGACCCCTGTTTGCAAGCTTGCTCCTCGAACAAGAGTGCCCAAAGGATGAGGTTCAAATGGTACGTCGGTTTCACACATCTAAATTGTTGATTCCCCTGTTACTGTCGTTGCATGGTCTTAATGCCCTTGCGGCTGATAGCAATCCACCGATTGCTGACAAACACCTGTTGCCCAATGCCGTGCAGGTTCAAATCACCTCTCGTGGGATGAAGTACTTCGACACCCGTCTGAGTGACATCCTGGGTAACTTGGGAGTGAAGCTGGATGAAGGTTATTTCCCAGCTATGACCTACACTTTTGATAAGGCCATCAATCCCGATGATTATGCAGGCAGCAACCCTGATGCCGTAAAAATGTATAAACAGGTCCGCGATCTTTTGACTCAGTGGTTGGTGGGATTCTCGATGAATGATCATCGCCCCACAATTGAAATCGGCGAATCTGGATATATCGCTCAATTTTCACGCTTTGGTTTGGTCACAGATGAATCTTTGATGCAGGCTCTGGGAAAAAGAGACGGCGCTATCTTAGCCATTGAACTTGAAGTCAAAAAACTGACGATCGCCACTAGTTCCGTGGTCGCTTGGGATGTTAATAATGAATTCCTGGGAAAAGCGGGTTTTGAGGATGTTTCCCTTTCCGCGGGCGACAAAGATATGCCTCTAAAAATTCGTCTTCCCTTTTATCTGCGCATGAACGCCTATGGTGGATTGGATTTTGAGGCGCTGGAAATTGAGAATAACCTCAACAGCATTCCCCTTTCCATGCAGTATAAAAAACTGATCGTCCCCACTTTCGCCGTCGAAGTGAATGGCAAAAAGTTTTATCTGAACGGCAAAGAGATCGATAAACTCTTCACAGCACAAGCGCCCCTGATTCTTGAAAAGGTCCGCGAGAACCTGGGAGACTTCGCACGCAAACAGCTTCCCGAGATGCTCAATCAAAAAGCCAAAGAGTTCTTAGGTGGTTCATTAGAGCAAGTGCAAGATATGATTCCTCCTGGAAAAGAGGACAATGACACTCGTCCCAACTTCAAGTGGGGCTTAAAGCTGCAAAATATCAACCTTAAAAAATCTTTGAATATTGATCTTACGGCTTATGTCGAAGATCCCGTGAACAGCCGAAGTGCCCCGGTGGCTTCCCACAAATCACGTGGAGTTCCGTCATTTAACTTAATCCCTCAGGAAAACTTCGATATCGCGTTGAGTGTGGATCGCGCCCTGATCAATCGCGTTTTGCAGCTAAGTTTTGAGCGTAGGAACTTCGAACATATCCCTCAATCAGATGGTTCCGTTTTGAAACTAAAGGCGGCTCCTTTGATGGACTATGTAAAAACTCCAGCTGGCGCCGTTTTGAAACCACAGGAAACCTTCGTAAAACTACGCGTTTCCATTGAAAATAAGCCCGGCTCAATCTTCTTAAAGGACACCATTATTGTCGACTTCGATATCATTGCAAAAATCCGCCAATTGAGCGATAAGAGCGGCATGCAGCTGGTCCTGCACTCGATTGATACGGACAGCATGTATTTAGACGATAAATACATTTCATTTGCAGGAGCCCTCTTCAAAGGGAAAGTTCGCCAAGGAGTTAAAGACGAGTTGCTGAAGAAAAGTTCAGGTTGGAAGAAAAACGACGAAACGATTCCCGGAGGTCTTCCGCTTCCACCAGAAATTTTGGGAATTAAGTTAGATATCAATCGCGTGATTATGGATCCTAACGGACATCTGGTTATGTACTTGGATTACGCGAAAACAGGAGTGAAGTAACATGAGATCACTTAAACTTATCATCATCAATGCCCTGACCCT
>JANJTG010000076.1 GCA_024711265.1 Bdellovibrio sp.
CTTCGGCGGTACCCGCGTCACCACCCGTAACAATCGACAAAGCCTTCTTACCAGCCCGCTTCTGCGCGTGCGCCGTTCCGCAGGCAATCGGATACTGAACTTCCAAAGGAGACGTTACTGGCGCCACATTCCATTGAGGAAAACAATAGTGACTGGAAAAGTTTCGACCGCCTGTGGACGGATCTGTCGATCTGTTCATCATCAAACGAATAGAGTCGATCATGTTCATACCCAAGGCCACCATAGTGGGAGTACAGCGATAGTGTAAGTGGAACCAGTCATGCTCTAGTCCCTGACCTTTTCTGGCCAGCATTCCCAGTGGCACACCCCAAGCCTCTTCCCCAGGCCCGCCAATCCAAAAGTACGCTTCGCCGGCCTTGTAGATTTTAATTAACCTTTCTTCAAGGACACGAGACTTCACCATCAGATCGTGCATACGCAGCAAAATCTCTTCAGAGAGTCCGCCAAAATCGTGCTTTTTGGTTGTCACTTTTTTAGAAGTTTTCACGGATGTCTTGGCAGCGGATTTCAGGGTCTTTTTCGCAGACGCCTTACCTCCCGCTTTTACAGTGGTCTTTTTAGACATTCAGTTCTCCATTAAAGGGTCGATTTCCGGTCTATCTAAGCGAAAAGAGAGGCTTTTGTCACCTTGAAAGAACCCGAAAATCCCCTATATGCAAAATTTCCGAGGAGCGATGCCCCATCTCTAGGCAATAAAAAAGCCCAGGGTTTCGCCCTGGGCTCTAACAACAACAAACACGGCCCCTCAAGGACTCCGAAGCCGCCCTACTTGGCGTTACTAGCCTGTTTCGGCGGGACCAGGGTTTTACCCTCTTCCAACTGAATCAGATCCAAAAGAACACTCTCGGCTTCCTGAATATCAGGACGCTTTAAGTACTCTTCCGTTTTCTTGGCCTTATTAGCGGTCTTCTTCGCCTTATCTTTTTTATCTTTTTCATTTTTATCTTTAAGCACTTCGCTGACACGGATCACTTTGCCGCGCGCTTTGGCTTTATTCAGCTCATCGACGATTTTCTTAAACTCATCGTTTTTCGCGACACGCTCAGAGGATCTCTCACGCAAAGACTTCAACCATTCTGGCTTGATCTCTTTCCACATCCCCGGACCTTCCTTCACGTAAGCATCCGGCGACAGGAAAGGCTCAATCGTTTTAGGAGGCAAAGAATAGTCCATGTACTTTTCACCGATATCATCAGTACTGAAAGGACCTGGCAACACCACGTCCGCATCAACACCACGATGCTGGGTCGACTTACCACCAGGAACGAAGAACATTCCCACCGTCACTTTGATCGCGCCCAAGTTGTTCGGAATAGGAAGAACGGACTGAACACTTCCTTTACCATAAGTATGGTCACCACCGACAATCACCGCACGCTTATAATCTTGCAAAGTCCCTGACACGATCTCTGAAGCTGACGCAGAAATACGGCTGGTCAAAACAACCAGAGGCCCCGCCCAGTCCACGGTCGGATCCGTATCACGAAGCGCCGATTCTGCACGCCCCTCATTCTTCGAAGACTGTTTTACAACATTTCCAGTCTGGAAGAAAAGACCCGCAATCTTCACGGCGTCTTCTAAAGAGCCACCGCCGTTATTGGAAAGATCCAAGACCAACCCATCGGCTTTCTTTTCATTGGCTTCTTTCACCAGCTTCTTCATGTCGGCCGCTGAAGAGCGTCCACCACGACGAGAATCCGCATAGAAAGAAGGAAAGTTGATAATTCCCAACTTCTTCTTCTGCCCATTGATTTCTCTATCTACAAACGTGATTGAAGCGGCTTCATCTTCCAGATTTACTTTTTCACGAGTCAACGTCACATCAAATCGTTTTTTGCCGTCACCCGATTTACGTAGGATCGTCAAACGTACTTTCGTACCTTTGTTACCGCGAATCTTTTTAACGACATCTTTGAGATCCATGTCGATCACGTTTTCCATCGAACCTTTTTCCTGGCCGACAGCTACGATCTTATCTTGAGGCTCAATCTGTCCTGATTTTGCAGCAGCACCGCCTGGAACTAACTGTTCAACAACTGTAAAGCCATCTTGAGAAGAAAGAGTCGCGCCAATTCCTTCCAATGACAAACGCATCTGAATTTCAAAGTCTTCAAGAACGTCACGAGAGAAAAAGCTGGAGTGTGGATCTAAAGCTCGCGCAAAAGAATCCAAATATCCTGAATACAAATCATCCACTGTGGTGTCTTGAGTTCTCTTCACCGCACGTTCGTAGTTTTTAGCTACATTTTTCTTGGCTTCGTCCAACTTCATGTCTGTCGCCAAGTAGTTTCCGATTTGGAACTGAATGTATTTCTTTAAATACTCGTTAGCCTCATTGCCATCTTTAGGCCACGCTTTTTTCTCAGGGTCAAAAGTGAACTCCGTCGTTGCGTCAAACTTAAAATCTTTTCCAAGATAAGTTTTGGCAAAAGTCGCACGATCTTTCACTCTCTCTAGAACAATCTTTTGTGTTTGATCCAGGAAACTGCAATCGCGATTTTTTGTTTTCTCAAAAACATTTCCACTGATTTTTTTAATTTGATCTACGTCGGCTTGAGTTAAATAAATTTTTG
>JANJTG010000395.1 GCA_024711265.1 Bdellovibrio sp.
CTTCGGCGGCGGGGGCGGCGGCCGTCGCCAACGCTGCGGCGAGTTCGGCGTCGACCCGCTCGAACAAGGTCCGGAACTGCGCCAGGTGGCGTTCGACCGCCTGCGCGTCGCCGGCTTTTGCGGCGAGCTCGAGTTGGGCGCAGTGGTCGCCGAGCGCCAGCGCACCGACCGAGCGCGACGACGATTTGAGCCGGTGGGCGGTCGCGGCGAGGCGGGCGAAATCCCCCGCGCCGGCGGCCTCGTTCAGTTCGGCGGCGCTCGCGCTGGCGGTGCGGGCGTATTTCTCGAGCAGGGCGCGCACGGCGCCCATGTCTTCGCCGACCAGGCGTTCGAGCACCGCCACGTCCAACCCCGGCTGCGCCGCTTCGGGCGCCGGCTGCGCCCCGCGCCGCGCCGCGCCTTTGCCGGACGCCGCCGCTGCGGGCCTGGCGCTGCCGCCGTCGCGCTGCGGCAGCCAGTGCTCGAGCACCGCGCGCAGCTTGGCCAGCGCCACCGGCTTGGTCAGGTAGTCGTCCATGCCCGCGGCGCGGGCGCGGCTCGCTTCGTCGCGCAGGGCGTTGGCGGTGAGGGCGATGATGGGCAGGTGCTGCCCGCCGTGCTCCTGGCGGCGGATCTCCTCGGTCAGCCGGTAGCCGTCCATGTTCGGCATGTGCAGATCGGTGAGCAGCAGCGCGAACCCGCCCGAATGCCAGTGGGCCAGGGCCTCGGCGCCGTCGTTGGCGACTTCGGCGGCATAGCCGAGAAGGGCGAGCTGCTGCAGGATGACCATCTGGTTCACGCTGTCGTCCTCGGCGACGAGGATCAGGCGCCGGTCGCTGCGGGCCTGGGCGACGGTGGGCGGCGGCAGGGCCGCGGCGGGCCACGCATCGGTCGCGCGGGCGCCGGGGTGTTCCGGCGAAGCGCGTCCGGCGGCGATGGCGACGGCGTTGAGGAAAGCCTCCCGGCGCAGCGCATCGCCGTCGATGACGACGCCGTCGGCGGTGTCCTGCCGCGCCTGGCGGCGGCGGCCGTGACCGATCTGCAGGCGGCGCAGCCTGCCGGGTGGCGCACCGTCGCGCAGCAGGCCGTGCTGCGCCTCGGCGTGAACGAGCACGATCGGCGCGGTGGCGGCGAAAGCGAAGCCCAGCACTTCGGCCGGATCGGCGCTGCGGTGTACGGTGGCGCCGGCGTGCGCGAGGTAGCGGGCGAGGGCTTCGGCATCGAGTTCCGGGTGCTCGAGGAGGAAGCAGTCGAGCCCGGTCAGATCGGGCTGCGCCCGGGCCGGCTGCGCGGCGGCCGCTTCGAACGGGAGGCTTACGGTGAAGGTGCTGCCGTGGCCGGGGCGGCTTTCCACGGCGATGTCGCCGCCCATCAGGCCCACCAGGCGCTTGCAGATCACCAGGCCGAGGCCGGTGCCACCGAAACGGCGGGTGGTGGTGGTGTCGGCCTGGGTGAAGGGGGTGAACAGGCGGGCCTGCGTCGCCTCGCCCATCCCGATGCCGTTGTCTTCGACCCGGAACTCGAGCCGCAGCGGCTGCGCGCGTGCGACGGTGATCCGCAGCGATACCCGTCCCGCGTGATCGGGGGTGCCGGACGAAAACTTGATCGCGTTGCCGAGCAGGTTGTAGAGCACCTGGCGCAGGCGGGTGTCATCGCCGAGCACGTGCTCGGGAAT
>JANJTG010000410.1 GCA_024711265.1 Bdellovibrio sp.
GCTGCGCGGCGCGATCGGCGGCGAGTTTGTCGGCAGCGGCTTTGGCCTTGGTCAGGTCGTCGATCTGGGCAGCACGCTCGGTGGCCAGTTTGGCTTGTGCGTCGAGGGCGGCTTGGAGTGCGGTTTTGTCGTCGCGCAGGAACAGCGCTTCGGCCACTGCGGGGTGGTTGGTTTCGCCCACGTGTACGCACCGAAAACCTTGCCTCGCCAAAAAGTCGGCCGCGGCGGCCAGGCTGGCGTGGGGGTCGGCCAGGCGGGCGGGGTCGAGCACGGCGCGCAGGCACACCACGCTGACGCGGTTCAGGGTGTCGGTGGCGCCGTGCAGGATGCGCAGCGCGGGCAGGCAGTCGATGATCAGCCAGGTGGCGGCGTCTGCGCTCAGGGCCGGCAGCGGGTGGCGGGTGAGCAGGGTGTCGAGTCGCTGCGCGGGCTGGGTGTTGTGCGGCAGCGCGCGCAGGTTGGGCCACAGGCCCAGCAGGGCGCTCACCGGCAGCAGGCCGTCTTCGGCGGGGTTGCTGGCAGGGTGGAAGTCGACGTCGCCGTCGTGGTCCGCCACCACGGCGACCACGGCTTGCCAGTCGGGCGCGGCGGTGCCGGTGGTCTGCGCGGGCAGCCACTGCAGCCGGCTTTCGTCAGCGTCGATGACGCGGGCGTGGGCCACCGGCCAGTGCTGCCAGCGGTGCAGCACGCCATGCCCCTGGCCGGCGCCGATGTGGATGATGGCCTGCGGTGCCGCGAGCTGGCGGGCCATTTCCAGGCAGGCCAGGGTGGCATGGGGCGAGGCGGACAGCGGGGTGGCCAGGGGGGCGGGTGTGGGCATGGGGTAGGTGCGGGCGGTGGGGACGATGGCAGGCGAGGTCATGAGGCGGGGGTGGATGCGGCTTGCAGCGCATACAATTCCCGCACGGTGTCGTTTTCAAGCTTGCTCAGCAGGGTGACGATGTGAAACCACGGCAATTGGGCAGCAGGCTGCTGCCCAAATCAGGACGCTAGTTCAGAACCCACTCGCCCTGCTGTTTGATGGCAGCGTGCATGGCATCCGGGGCCAGGTCGAGTTGCCCCGGCCATGTGACGAAGTAACCATTGACCGAGAGTTTGTTGAACTCGGCAGGGTCGCGCAGTTTTTCGAAAACGCCACGATAGGCGCTTGAGTTGAACCGTACCTTGCCTTCGAGGTCATCAGAAAATTTGACGTAGATGCAGCCGTGTTCCAGGACACGTGCTTCGACAACATCCCATTCCATCTACATGCTCCTTATGCAAGTGAATATCGATGGTCGCCCGGTATTCTCCATATTCTGCGTGGAAATGAGGCGGCGCATGCTCGTTGAAAAACATGCGAATGACGATGCCAAAGAATCGGCTGATGATGGGCATGGTGGGTGGGCTTTCTGGTTAGGAAGTTGGGGCAGTTAGGCGGTGGTTTTTTCTTCGACCGGAGCCCGCAAGGCCAGGATGCGGCGGCTGTCGTCGGCGAGTTTGAACCAATCTGGCCACGCGCGGCTGATGTGTGCGCCGCTGGCTTGCAGGGCGGACAGCAGGCCGGGCAGGGCGTCGATGAGGGCGCGCAGGAAGCGGTGGTCGGCATCGCCGAGCTGGCTCCAGATCTGGATGTCCATGGCGTCGGGTTGGGCGAAGCGCAGTTCGAGTTTGGCGCCGTGGTCGTCGTAGGCTTCGTCGAACCAGCCGGGCAGTGGGGCCTGGCCGACGTGCTCGGGGAATTCCATCTTGGGGTGGGTGCCGAAGCGGCGCGGGCCGACGTTGGCGCAGGACAGGCGGAATTCGAACTGCGGCCAGCGCTGGGTGCCCAGCGATAGGTTGTCGAGCACGAACCAGAGGTGTTCGGGGGCGCGCGCGGCGAGTCGACGCGCCAGGCGCCCGGCGGCGTCACGCAGCGTGGCCGACGGCGTCACCTCGGCGAGGACGGCGCGCAGCGTCCCGTTTCCTGCGGCCACCTCGACGCGCCGCACGTCGCC
>JANJTG010000319.1 GCA_024711265.1 Bdellovibrio sp.
GGTGATCTTTGCGAGTTCTCGAATACTATTGGAAGAAAGATACTGGCTGTCACAAGAGGGTTTTGTCATGCTTTTGCAGCCATTCGGGGTGAAGAGGATGGATTCTTCCAATGCCAAAGACTTGAAAATGCGCCCGAAAGAAGGGCTCATCACTTCCAACTCATTGGTATATCGCCAAGCCCATGACAGATAAATTTTGACGCTATTCCAAAAATCAAAACCTTGTTGATTCAGAGAATTCTGATTTGTTTCCCAGTCAACCTGAAGGGTCACAAAACGATTATTGAGTTTATCATCAGCATCAAAGCAGCCGGTGAGATAGTCTGCTTCGTTAAGATAGGCCAAAGCGATATCTTGAAGATTGGCCTGATTCACCTCTGCAGAGTGCAACTGACCCTGCAATGAAGAAAACTTTTTGATGTAATAGCAACCCAGGCGGTCTTTCGAGGAATGCAGAGGGAAGTTTAGTTGGGTGAATTTATCAAACGCCAGCAGTTCCGAGCGCTGTCCAGTGCGGCTCCAGATCTGTCCAAGATAGTCGTTGAGATCCGTGCAGTTGTTTTTTGCCGCTTCGCAGGCGCGAGAGGCTTTAAGGTATTTGGGTAGGTCTGCTGTTTTCAGATTTGCGGGCAGAACGGGAAGCTGACCGCGAACCAGTTTGTTCATGATATTGAGGGTCATGTAAGCGACTGAGAGTCGGAACTCTTTCATGGCCTTGTTGCTGTATTCTTCCGAGTTGAGTCCACGAAGTTTGGCAATGGAATTTGCCGCTTTTCCCGCGTTGTAACCATCAATCATGATAAGGATTGATGAGGTGGGCTTTTCAGAATCCAGTGCACACTGAGCTCTGTTGGTAAAGCGAAGAGGACTCAAGAGACTTGTTTGATGGGCGGGGACTTGCGCCCAGGTGTTCCCTGTCGCCGTCATCGCCATCAAAACTAGAATCAAAGATAGTTTCTTCATGAGTCCTCTTAAGAAACGGAATTAGTTATTTGCTTTGCAGTTATCAACTTTGTTCAACATTGTGGTGTAGAACAAAATCACGGTTTGATCCGCAGGCGAGAAATTACGTTTTGTAGATCCGTCGGTGTTCACCATGTTGTACATGTAAGTGTTTACGAAGCGATAGACTGATGGAGTCACACGAAGAGTGGATTGGCAGGAGTAGTTTTTGTAAGTCACCGTGATACCTGCGTAGTAGTCACTTCCATTGGCGCCGTGATTCTTTCCATCCGTTCCGATATAGAAGTTATTTCCAGTTCCATTCGGTGTGTTGCCATATCCAACTTGGAAGCTGACGGTCCAACCTTCACCAGAACTGTCTGTGCCCACGATAGAACAAAGATTTCCACGACAAGCTACAGCCATTTCATTTTCGATTTTTCTTTGGATCTCGGATTCGCTGTAGTGTGGGTTCGGACGGGGATCGTATTCGGGACTTCCGCCGTCGAATTCATCCGCATTGACAACAGTGGACAACAATACCACCGCCAGAGCGGTGCTGAGGAATTTTAAGTTCATTTTTCTCTCCGATTTTGAAGCCAAAGGGAATGCTCACGGACGTTCTGCTTATCATCCCACCGGCTTGATTTATTAACGTGAGTGCTTTGTAGATTATTTTTTAGAAATTTAAAAGGGGGATTTTTAGTCTCTTTTTAACATCACCCACGCAGGCAATGTTGGGAGTGGATATAAGTTTGACAGAGTTTTGCTCCCAAAAGAGTGTAATGGGGGTGTAGGTAAAACTTCAATTAAGAATATTTTCTTCCTAAGATGCGGCAATCTTTTGGAAATTCAAAAAATGTAGGGAAGAGGCTCGTGTAATTTGAGGGTCAACGTCAGGTCCCAAAAGTGTCACACTATAGATCCCCATACATAAGATTCTGTTTCTTTCAGAAGAATTCAGAATTGTTTTCCAACCTGGGTAGCTTGTAAAAAAGTATCGTTTTTATGTTTCTTGTGTCTGAGTGAGGGAGAGGGGCCTCTCCCTCTGTAATAGGGAATTATTCTTTTTTCATTTTAGCATTTAAGGCCATGCCTGACGCTAAAGAGCTGGTGACTTCGACATAAGCCCCTTTTTCGAGGTCTCGAGTTGTCAGTGTCTTGAAGTTGATATCAAAGTCCGCTGTTTTGCTGCGATCGTCAGGGCACGAGAAAAGTCCTTTGAAGATTCGGTTTGTCCCAAAACCCCCCTCACCCCAGTTGCTTTCTTCTTTTAATTGATAGGTGCCGTTACATATCTTTCCGGCGTGGTCGTCATAGAGGCGTTGGACTTCGAACTGTTTTGCATCAATCACAGTCAGGCGAATTTTTGCGGATTTATTAAATGCTTTGGCCTCAATATTATAACGCCCCACCAAAGTGTTCGGCGTGATGTCTGCGGCCCAAACCCCAGAACCCAACAGTAATGTGATAGCAAAAAGAAAAACTGATTTCATAGGAATCCTCCGTAACTGAGGTACCTATCACAATCTTGGGAAGAGTCTACGTTTTCTGCTACTTTTATAGGAATTTAATCTATGAACTCACGGTGTTCTAATCAGGAGACTCGGGATTCAATTCTTCTCTTTGAAACACGGGACCAAAAGGACCAATTAGATCTCTTTTCCACCACAGACCTTCACTGTGAAGTTCCTTTAGACTCGCAAAACGGTATTCGTAGCGTTGCAGACGTAAAGCTTTAGGAGCCTTTCCGTGAAAAGGGTCTTTGGCAAAAAGGCTTAAAACATCCGGGGATTCTTGAAAAATACGAGTGATCAGATTCTGCAACCAAAGATTTTCATTAAAACTTTCAAGAGCGGCAAACCACATTTGCCAATCCAAGCGGGGTTGGTGAGGTGCCACAATCGGAGGGGCTCTTTTTACATTGCCGGGCTTAAAATGAAATTCGTAAGCTTCCCAATGAATACCATCATTGCTTCCCTCAAGGATCAGTTCGGGGCGCGTGCGGGTCATAACGGCAAAAAGACCATAGGGATTGGAAATGCGAAAGGGGTAAAAGAAGCGCATTGTTGGAAGAAGAAAATCCAGTTTCGTACTTTTCTCAAAAAGACTTTTGTAGATCCAAAATAAGGAAGTGGGGATAGCAATCAGTGCGGGAAGAACAGCCAGGAAGGTGGGGATCGTGGAATGTTCAATCCAATTTATTTTAAATCCCCAGGTGGCATCCGGTAATACTCCCAAACAAAGACCCAAAGTGAGAAGATTAAAAAAACCGAAATTTCCAGAAAGCAAAATTAAAATTTGCAGCAGCACCAAAAGCCCCACGGCCAGAGTTTGAGTAGGCCCGGGGACAAAAATTAAAAACGGAGTCGCTAGTTCGATAACGAACATGAAAAGGCAGCTTGCTTTTTGAAAAGAAAGGGGAAGCTTTTGGGCAAAAAAAGCCACAGGCGTGGGTAGAGGCTGGGTCCAGTAGTGATATGTCAGTGCCGTCAAATTCCTCCAGCACGCGTCCTTGTTAGAAAGTTTCACCACGCCAGAAAGGAACATGAGTTTAAACAGCAAGAAAAGTGTTAATCCGTAAACAAGTGGATGCAATACATGCGCCCCGAAGGGAATCCACTCCCACTGCCAGGGGGCGAAAAAAAGTCCTAGAAAGCCAAACTCCAAAAGCAGGCTGTCCCATTGATAACCTAAAAAAATCTGCCCGCAACTGACGAAAGAAAGATAGCAGATGAAACAAAGAAGCAGCATATAGCTTTGACTAAATCCAAGAAAAGCCAAAGACGCTGCGGTCATGCCAATAAAACACACAGCCTTCAGGGAAAAATCAGAGGAGAAAAACCAAAAAACCGAGGGGACGTGGTAAAAACGTTCCCCTTTCATCTCCTTGTCTAAAAGATTGAGGAGATGATCAATAGAAAGAATACCTTGGTGACCAAAGAGTCCCAAGAGTTGGGGCATCAACGAAAGAAAGGCGATAAAGTACGAAAGACTTAGCGCCTTAGAAAGAATCCAGCTTGCGGTATTAAAATCTGTCAGCACCATAAATCCTTAGGTCAGACTCTAAGCTTCGCCAAGTTCGACCCAGGTCACACCATCACCGCCACCCTCAGGCGAACCGGCCTTCCATTTTTTGACGTAGATGGATCGTGATAAATAGGTGCGCACGGCTTTCTTCAAAGCTTCTGTGCCATGGCCATGAATGATCTTCATGCGATCTTCTCGGGACTGAGCGGCTTTGTCCAAGGCCAGCTCCAACTCAGAAAGAGCGTCTTCCACGGTTTTCCCGCGCAAGTCCAAGGTGCGATCGTCGTCGGCCAAAGCCACACTGATCGAGGACCCTTGGCGAACCAGTTGGGAGGTTGGATTTTGTGGTTTTCCAGGCGGTTTTAAATCCTGCCAGTTGAGTTGCAATCGCACGGAACCAGAAAGAATCAACACATCCCCTTTAGAGTTGGGTGTACTTTGAATAATGCCATCCTGATTCAGAGTCGGCACAAAGACCTTCGAGCCCGGAGGAAACTTCTTTCCGAACTCTTCAGCGTTTTCAGGGGCTCCTGGCTGAGTAATGGGTTTGGCTTTTACGATTTCAGGAAGTTTGTATTTAATTTCTTGCAAAGCTGTGTGACGTTTGAAAGTTTCCGTGACCTTGGCCTGAGCAATCGCCTCTTCGACTTTACGTTCGGCTTTTTTTAGGGTGCGCTGCAGCCATTCATCTTTGTCTTTATTGAATTGCTCTAACAGGCCTTCGTATTTCTTTTTGGTTTCAAGAGCCTTCTTGGTTTCTTTCTTTAAATGCTCTTGAAGAATGGAAATATCGCTTTTAAGTTGTTCAATTTGTTCCAGACCTTCTAAACGTGCGCGGGTCGCAGGGGCCAGGACGTCCATCGCTCGCTGTACGATGGCGGGAGAAACGCCCACGCGTTTTGCTGTTTGAATAGCCAAAGAGTCGCCAGGAATCCCCGCGATGAACTGGTAAGTGGGGCGTCCTGTTTTAGGATCATACTCAAGGCTTCCATTGAGGACGCGACTTTCCTCATCCCAGCCGGCCTTCAAGGGGCCTAAGTGAGACGTGATCACGGCGAAAACATCATTCGCCGAGAATGTTTCGATAAAACTTCTTCCCAGGGCGCTGCCTTCTTCGGGATCGGTCGATCCACAGATTTCATCAATCAAAATCAAATTCTGGCGACCCTTCATCTCCGCCGCTCTGCTTAGAATCTTTAAGTGGGCGGCGAAGGTGCTGAGTTCTTCGTCGACACTTTGTGCGTCGCCAATGCCGATAAGAACATCCTTAAAGAACGGAATTCTTGAAGTTTCACTGGCGCAGATCGGAAGTCCACAGCGAGCCATTTGCGCGGCAAGGCCAATGGATTTTAGAAGAACTGTCTTTCCTCCGGCGTTCGGTCCGCTCAGTAACAACACACTCTTTTTGCCTTCAAGCAAGACCGAGTTAGAGACAACCTTTTTCCCCGAGAGTTGCAAAAGGGGATGACGGACTTCGATGAGTTCCAAGCTGTCCTGGGAAAACTCGATCGGATGTGCGTTTATTAAAGTTGCAAACTGCGCTTGGGAAAAACGCACGTCCGCTTCTTCCAAAAGAGTTCGCGAGACTTCAATTTCGGGAGCTTTGGAAGAAAGATAACTGGAAAGCTCTGTTAACAGTCGTTCGATTTCGTCTTCGATTTCTACCTCGATCTGACGAAGGCGGTTGTTGGCGGGGATCACTTTTTCAGGCTCGATGAAAACCGTTTGTTTGGTTTGTGAAGAACCATGGATGACGCCGGGAAGGTGATGCTGCATTCCACTTCGCACAGGCAAGACCCAACGTCCATCCCGAGTCGTGACGTATTTGTCTTGAAGAACATTTTCCATCTGGTGATCTTTCACCAAGCGATCCAATGTTCCTTGAACTTCGCGGGCCAGTCTTTCTTTTTCGCGATACAATCGAAATAGAGTTTCACTGGCGTCGGCGCGAATTTCTCCGTTCGGAGTCAAAATCTGATCAATGGCAGATACGGGCTCTTCGGCATTCATCAGGCTGGAAGAAATTCTTTGTGCCCATTTGTTTTCAACCGAATGCAGAGCCTCTTTTAAAGCTAAGGCCTCAAGGCAAAAGCCTCGAACGTCCTTCATTTCCAAAGTTTTTAGAACGGCATTCTTTTTAAGGCGCGTAATCCATGTCGAATACAGATCAAGGCTTTGCATGTAAGGGCGAACACCTTGATTGAGAACCTCTGTCGCGTGGGCGATTTCTTCAAAACCGAGGTACGCCTCTTCGGCAGTTTTTAAAGGGCGTGTGACCATGATGGCTTCACGGCCAGCTTCACTGGTGGCGTGAGAACGAATCTTTTCTAAAATTTCGATCCAATCAAGAACGACGAGATCTTGCATGAAGGGCTCCTGTCATAATCAATGCAGCCAGAGCAATAAGAATGAGAACCCAGTCCCAATGCCCCCATTGAACATAAAAAGTGGTTGGTGCATCTTTGAGATACTTTATCACAAACTGGCCGCTCCATTCTTGGTGAAGAGGCGATTTTTGTAGAACGTCACCGTTTGCCAGGACGGCCGTGCTAATTCCCGTATTGGTAGAGCGCACCAAAGGCCGACGCACTTCGATGGCACGCGCCAGAGTCATGTATAAATGCTGTTGCGGCTCTGAGGGGCGTCCAAACCAGGAGTCATTGGTGGCATTGACCAGAATGTCCGTGCCTTTTTCTGCCAAACCGCGAGTGAACTCGGGATAAAGACCTTCATAGCAGATCTGTCCTCCCCAATGGATGGTTTCACCTTGATGTCCCCAGGCCATGACTTGGGGGCCTTTGCCGCGCCCAAAGTTAGAAACAAAAGGCAGAAGCTTCAGTAAAAACGGAAAGCGTTCACTGAGAGG
>JANJTG010000426.1 GCA_024711265.1 Bdellovibrio sp.
CGCCGAGCGGGGAACGGTCGAGGACCAGTCATCAGCTCGCTGGCGAGGTGCGCCGAGTGGTGGCTGAGGCGCTCGAACACGATCACGCGTGGTTCACGGTGGTCGAGCTCCCTCCCGGCCCTCCGGTTCAGGCCGCCTTGGTTGCAGAGGTCTACGGGCCCGACGAACAAGGTCGGATGGCGCTCGCCCAACGGGTGAAGGAGTTGTTCGAGACGACACCTGGCATCGTCGATGTGGACTGGTCGGCACGCCGCGGTCCTCCGGTGCTGCGCTACGAGGTGGACCAGCAGCGCGCCGCCGTGCGGGGCGTCGTCCCGGCGCAAGTAGCCACCACGGTTCGCACGCTGATCCACGGCGACAGCAGCGTGTGGGCCTACTTGCCGAGAGAACGAGAGCCCGTTGCCGTGAGGCTCCAGCTTGCGCGCGCCCAGCGCGCCAGCGAGGCAGATCTCCGCTCCTTGTACTTCAGCTCGATGCTCGGGCCGTCGGTCCCTGCTTCGGACATCGGCAGCCTGCACCGCCTGGAAGGCACCCATCCGCTGCTGCGCAAGGATCTGCAGCCGTTCGTCTCCGTGACTGCGGAGGTCACCGGGCCCGGACCGATCTACAGCGCCATCGACCTGAGTCCGCGACTGCGCGAGGAGGTGGGGCCGGGAGCGCGCCCGGTTCGCATCCTGTGGAATTCCGCCGCGCCTGAATCGGACGAACACGCCGTTCGCTGGGGGGGAGAGTGGACGGTGACCTACGAGCTGTTCCGCGATCTCGGCGCCGCCTTCGCGGTCGTGTTGTTTCTGATCTACGTGATGCTCGTCGCTTGGTACCACTCGTTCCTCCTCCCGTGGGTCGTCATGCTGCCGATCCCGATGGCGTTCATCGGCGTGATCCCGGGGCACGTCGTCCTTGGCAAGCCGCTCTCAGGAATGGCCGTAATCGGGGTGATCGCCCTCGCCGGACTGATGGTGCGGAATTCGATTCTACTCGTCGACTTCGCCAACCAGCGAGTCGCCGCCGGGATGAACGTGCGGGACGCCGTCCTTCTCGCGGGAGAGACGCGGCTGCGGCCGATCGTTCTTACCGCGCTGACCGTCGTGCTTGGCGACGGTGTGCTGTTCTTCGATCCGCTGCTCCAAGGACTCGGGCTCACGATGGCCGCGGGCGCGCTGTTCGCCACGGCCTTGACCCTTGGGATCGTGCCGCTCGCCTACTATCAGCTGATGTCGGTTCTCCACCGGGGCCAGCGCAAGTCGGGCGCGTGATGCGGCCCGATGCGTCTCGGGCTGGAACCTCGCCGGTGGCTCGTCCGGGCGTCGTCGACACGTTGACGACCGGCATCGTCGTCCTGTGCGGCGCTCCGCTGCTCGCGGCATCGCTCGTCAGCGAGCTGCGCTGGCCGGTCGACGAGACTTCCCGCCTGGCCAAGGC
>JANJTG010000134.1 GCA_024711265.1 Bdellovibrio sp.
AACGCAATCTAGATGCTTTAAAGGAAGCCGCAAAAGCTTACGCTGACGTCGGCCAGATCTCTAAGTCTGCCGAGACCCTCACAAAAATTGCCGAGCTTGATAAAAAGAACCGCAACACTCACTTGGAGTTGGCGGCGGATATCTATCTTTTAGAAAGAAAGATCAAAGAGGCTCGCTCTGCCTATCTGGGGATTTTGAGCGCAGCGGACAATAAAACCCTTGAGCGCATCTACGGAAAGCTTTTGGATTCATACAAGGAAGAAACAAAATCCGCAGAGTTTGAGAAGTTGCAGAATCAGATCTTTGCCAAGGGCATTGAACCTTACACAACTCAGATCATGATTGATCGCGCCAGAGCTCTTTTAAATGCCGGCAAATCAACGGCGGCTTTTGACCTTGCCATGAAAGCCAACGGTCGAGATGTCGCGCCTGAAGTTCGCGCGGAAGCTCGCCTGATTCAAGCGCGCATCCTTGAAAACGAACTGGCCCAACAAAGCGTGAAGGCCCGTGAAGATAAATTTGCCTTGGTACTTTCTCTTAAAACAGAAAAGCTAGACAAAGCCCATACGGCCTATTTCTCGACTTTGAAAATGAGCAAGGACCCCTATCAACAACTAGAAGCCATGCGTGGTATTGACCGTTGTTATGGAAACTTCATCGAGAGTTTGCAAACCATGCCCTTGCCGGCTTCTTTAAGTCCTCAGGATCAAGCGGCTCTTCGCGCAGAGATCGCAAAACTGACAGCACCCATTCAAGATAAGAAGAACGAGAACGAGGCTAAACTCAAAGTTCTTGCCGCCTCTAAGGGACAATCCGCGGGCAACGAACGCGTCTACGCAAATATTCGCGTCGATCAAAGTATTCCTCCTGCCGTACAATATCCCGTCGCTGACAAAATGACCGCCTTCCTGCCTGCTTCAGCCGATATGAGTATCGGCAAGGTGTCTCGCTTTGATACTCGCACAGCCAAAGCCTGCAATAAAAGCGCGATTCTGACAGGACAACTTAACAACCTCAATCATTTTGAAATTGCGGGAAATTGTTATTCTTCTAGACAGTTTGAAATGGTCGAGCGCCTGGGTTTAGAGCTTGCTAAAAACAAAGAGACCCGCTCTCTGGGCTTGTTCTTCGTAAGTCTTGGCGCCGAAGGCAAGGGCTACAACGACAAAGCTTTGTGGATGATCGAAGCCGCTTTAAAAGCGCAACCCGAAGTGTCTCCTTACGTGTACCAGAAAGCTCGCCTTCTGTATAAGGAAGATGGATTGAATAGCGCAATGCCGTTTTTCGAAAAAGTTTTGGACATGCAAATGCCCTCGACAGAAATGCAAACTTTTGCAGGTGTGAAGGCTTTCTCAGAGGGAGATTTTACCAGAGCAATCGAAAAATTTTCTTCTCTGTCTAAAGAACAGTTGTATACTTTGAATGTGGGAACTCTGATGAGTGAATCTTATGCTCAGAAGGGCGAAATCGAAAAAGCATTGAGTGTCGTAAAAGATTTGCTTAATGTTAAAAAAGAAAATGCCGATTTCCTCTTACAGCAAGCACACATCTTTGAAACCTACAAACAGAGCCCGACGCTTGCGTTGGACTCTTATGAAAAAGCTTTTAAAGCCAGTCAGCAATTGGATATGCGCGACTGGTTAGGTAAGAAAATACAGTATTTGAAAACTCAAAACAAAGTCGGTCAGCACGTTATCTCGGGAGACTTGTAGTATGGAGGGTACAAGTGAAAACTATCATCAAAGGGATGATCGCTTTCATTCTCTTGGGAACATCGACTGGCTTTGCCAAACAAAGAACAGTCCGTAAAGTCCAGGAAGTCAATTTTGGTGAGATGAACCTCAAGGGGACGATTCGCAACCCTGACGGCGCCTATCTTGTGCAAAAAAGAGGTATTAAATTTATGCCTCTTTACGATGTGCAAAAAGATATGGATGGCCGCATTCGTGAATCCGCTCTCTATTTGAATAACTAATTAGTTAGAGGTGTTACATGCTCACGTTGATTGTACGTCAGTCTCTAAAAAATGGGACTGTCAAAACCTGGAAAATTCGTTCCACCAATACCACACACACCTTCGGTTCATCCCGATTGGCGGATGTGATTTCCATTGCTCCCCAGACAAAAGGAATTCAAGGACTTTTTGAATTTCGCGATGGACAGTGGTGGTATGTTGACATGGATATGATGTCAGGTGCCCAAGGCTCTTCGTCCCCGGCCCTGTCTTTGGATCAAGAAAAAACCATTGAGCTTGGCGACTGCAGTCTTAAGTTCACTCCGGTGAAGAAAGAGGCGGATCTTTATCTGCGCCTTGATCGTGCAGGAAAGGAACAACGTCAAGCAGACAAAAAATTTCAGCTATTTATTGTCAGACAATCTGGCAATGTCGTTGAAACCAAGGTTTTACCATTAAATAAAAAATTCAAACCCGCCTTGGCGCTGACCCCCGTCGCCATTCCCAGCATGCCCAGCGAAGAGTGGCAAAAACAAATCGTGGGAGACCTCGAAATCAGTCAAAGAACTGTCTCGCTAGAAGACGCAGCGAAGTGGGCCCATATCTCTGCCGATCAGCTTGTGGATGAAGAATCCAAAAGAGGTCTTTTTATCGTTCTTGGCGCAGCTTTCCTTTTAGTCACCATCGGCATTTTTGCCCCGAAGAATCAAACGATCGAAACCGTCGCGGCTCCTCCGAAAGTCGCACAAAAGATCATTGTCAAAACCGAAATTAAGCCAAAACGTAAAAAAGCGGAGGCGGCGCCTCAACAACAAGTTGTGATCAAAGAAGCCCCAGCAGCCGCTGGTGCACCTAAAAATGAGATGCCCACCAGTGGTGGCGGAAGCAAAGTTTCAAAAATGATGAAATCTTTGACCGGCGGACGTATTTCACAATTAATTGGGAAAGTTTCAGCGCAAGCTGCAAAAAGCGGAAACGTTGTTTTCGCAAATGGCGTGAAGGCTGGCAGTGGTCCTTCAGGACGTGCCTTGGCCGCCGTCGGTGGCATCGAACGCTCTGGTCGTGACTGGGGCAATGAAGGTCACGGACAAGGCGTGGTTATTTCCACAGCCGGTCGTGGTGGTGGCCGTAGTGCTTCAGGGATGGGTGGGCTTGCCGCCGGAGGCACCGGCAACGCAGGTGTAGGCCTTATCGAAGAAGAGGGCGAAATTACTGGCGGTCTTGATCGCGAGATCATCGCTCAATATATCAAATCAAAACTAGGTCAAATCCTCTATTGTTATGAAAGACAACTCAGCGCCAATCCCGATTTGTTCGGTAAAGTCGCTGTGCGTTTCACCATCGGGCCCTCTGGCTCGGTCGAACAACAACTTATTGGGGACACGACACTTAAGAACGCAACCGTTGAGGGATGTATTTTGAATAGGGTTGCCGCATGGAAGTTTCCTTCTCCACAAGGAGGGACTCGCGTGCTTGTGACATATCCATTCTTATTCAAGAGTACAAACTAAGGCGGGGGTAAAGCATGTTGAAGAAAACAATTTTAATGATCATCTTGGCTGCATCACAGGCACTGGCTCAACAGAGCGGCGGCGACAAGCTGGATATCAAAAAATTAGAACAGAAGTATTGGGCAGCCAAAGATGACGACTTTAGTGTCGTACAGAACCGCCACTACACAAAGGCGGAAAGATACTATTTAACCTTGTCCGGAGGTGTCCCCATCAACGACCCTTTCGGAACGGGCTCTATCACTTCGCTGCAGTTGGGATATTTCTTTAATGAACGCTGGGGAGTGGACTTTAGCTACACCAAAGCCGACATGAAGAATAATGATAACACCAAACAGTTCATCGATGAAAATGGGGTTGCACCCAACTACAACTTCTTTGACAGCTCAAAGATGGCCTCGGTGACTTACGTTCCTCTCTATGCGAAGATGAGCTTCTTGGATAAATCCATCATCTATTTTGATATGGGCATCTCTCTGGGGCTTGGCACCACGGACTATATCATCAAAAAAGAAGACGGTGATGAATCTAAAAACGCCATGAGCTATCAAATTGGCATTAACCAACAGATCTTTTTCTCTGAGCACTTTGCCGTACGCATGGACTTTATCAATAAGTTCACAAACGAAGATCGTTTTAAGTACAGCACCATTGCTCCGAATCGTGATCTGGGACCCAAAACAACAAATGATACTCAATTGTTGTTAGGTCTTACATATTGGCATTAATTTTCTCCAAGGCGGGGGATTTATGTTTAAGCCGTTCAAATTAGTTATCGTCGTTCCCCTTCTTTGCAGTTCTGCCTGGGCGGCAGACTCTGCCTTGAAGGTTAAAAAATCAGGTCGTCCAGCTGCTTCTAACTTGAAGGTAAAATCAAGTATGGTTCCGGCTTACGATGTTTACCAAAAGAAAGTTGTGAAGGGAAAAGTGGAAGTCAGCAAGGTGAGCCACATCCCCCTGCTGGATCTGGGTGAAGAACGCAAAGTGGAGGCGTCCGCGCTGACTCCGCTGCGTCTGCCTGCCGCGCGGGAAGTGACACTCAAGGGGATTCGTCGTCACGACTCCCCTGCTTTAGTTCATTCTGCCGTAGCTCCATATAACGCCACAGTTGAGCACGCAAAATCGCTGACCAATTCGGAAGCCTTTCAAAAAATTCCCGATGTGAAGATGCTAAATCCCATCAAAGACCCCGTCACCAAAGACCCATTGGTGCAACTGGCGCAACTAGATGATATGCAGCCCAATGACTATAAGCTTTTGCAGGCCTTGATTTTCTTGGAAATTCAAAAGAACTACGAATTGGCGATGGGGCTTTTCTCTGAACTCATGGACGACCCAAAACATCGCACTGAGGTTTTGTACCAATATGCCATGACAGCGAAGGGACTTGAGCTCAACTCAGAATTCCGACAATACATGCTGCAAGTAGCACAGGAAACCAAGAACAAGGAATGGCAACAAAGAGCCACAGAAGCTCTTGTGAAAAATATCGACGCCTTGGAAGTATCGGACATCGCTTTGATCGACCCTTTGGTCATCAAACATGATTTGGATGTGACCAAGAACGATGATTACCAACTTGCCCGCGCCAAATATTATTCCGAAAAAGGGCAACTGGGGTTGATGGAAGACGCTTTGATGTTTATCACCGAGAAGTCTCCCCGTTATCCCGATGCCTTGTTGTTAACCGCTCTTTTTAACTACCGTCAAGGCAAGGTGGATGAAGCCCTTCTACAACTTGAGAGCCTGATGAAGGTGACCTCCGGCGATAAAACTTCACAGATCCGCAACGTCGGCGCTATGACTTTGGCACGCATGCAGTTCCAAAAGAGCGACTATAAAGCGGCTTTCCAGTCTTATTTGAAGGTCGATAAGTCCAACCCTCTATGGCTTCAAGCTATGGTTGAAAGCGCCTGGACTCAAATCTTAGGAGAAGACTATGAAGGGGCTGCTGGAAATATGTTCTCGTTGCATACGGACTTCTTTAAAAATGCATTTTCTCCTGAGTCCTATGTCGTCAGAACCGTGGGTTATTTGAATCTTTGTCAATACGGTGATGGCGTGCAAGTCCTTAATGAAATGAATAAAAAATACGCTCCATGGAAAAAGAAGCTTGAGGACTATCAAAAGACCAACAAAGCCCCTACGAACTATTATGATACCGTTAAAAACTGGGTGCGAAATTCTGACTTAAAAGAAGTCGATGGACTTCCCCGCTCATTCATCGTTGAGCTGGCCCGTCATCCATCATTCATGAATTTGCAAAAACAGATCAATAAGTACGAAGATGAAATCAATCGCTTCAATACGATCTCTTTAACGCTCGTTAAAAAAGAACGCGAGCTCATTGCAAAACAGAATGATGCCACCAAACAATTGGACGACGCAAAAAAAGGAGCTCGTGCCGACAGCATACAAAATGCCGAAAAGAAATTGATGAGTTATCGAATCCAGTATCACATCGCCAAAAAGGCTCGCGTTTCAATTAAGAATCTTCGCACGGTTGGCTTGGCACGCATCGAAAAAGAAAAAACCGCCCTTCGCACTCAGGCTTCCAAAGCCCTGCAAACGCGTTTCAATGAGATGCTCGCCGGCCTAGACAAAGTCCTCGATCAAAACGAAGTCCTTAAGTACGAATTGTACTCAGGGGCTGGTGAACACATCCGCTATCAAATGGCCGGAGGTGATGTCAACGACAAGGAACGTCCTGAGTTGAAGGTTCAAGATGAAAAAAGCTTGAACTGGAAATTTAAAGGTGAAATTTGGGAGGACGAAGTAGGTCACTACCGTTCTTCTTTAAAAAATGTCTGTCCACAAGATTCCAATGTGGCAGGTTTGTCTGGACAATAAAGGAAGGATTTCAAGATGAAACTAACAAAAGCAATGACGACTTTGACAATCGGTGTTTTGATGAGCTTGCACACAACAGCTTGGGCACAGAACTCTGCAAAAGAAGGTTTGGAACGTATCAAAACAAATCTTACAAACTCAAAAACAAATCTTCAGGAGTATGAAAAGAATCTGAAGACAGTTGATAGCAATATTACCGAAGTGGGTAAGGCGAAGTCTCAGGTTGAAGGCCAGCAAAAGCAGGTTCAGCAACAGGTTGAGGAAAACAACCAGGCCATGACTCGCATCGGAAATCAGGAAAAAGAGCTGCAAAAACTGATGGCCGACGAGAAAAACAAGATCACACAAGAAAGCCAGAAGATTCAAGAATACGAGGCGATGATCGCCAAAATCAAAGAAAACCAAAAGAAGCGTGAGATGAATATCAGTGACTACCAACTGCAGTTGACTCAACTTCAAGAAGAAAAGAAGATCTGGAATTCTCGTGCGGCGAACTTGAAAGAACAAAAGGATCAGGTCACTCAGAAAATGCGCTCTTTGGCCAGCGAGGAAAACGAGTGGAAAGCTAAACAAAAAGGCTATCAAGGGGAAGTCAAACGCTGGACCAAGGAAGTTGAACGACAACAAAAGATCAGCGACAGCTACAACTCATTGGCTGAGGTTAAATAAGCTCTTCTCTATAATTGAACATCACAGGGGCTCTGTCTTGGGCCCCTTTCCATTCTTTCGTACTGCCTCCCTTTATATGTTATATGAGCCCCCTTCGCATTTAAAAAAACAACTCAACCCCGAGGGGTGAACTCCCGAAAAGAAGACTGCTTAAGACTACAAAATAAATATGGAGATCTACCCAATGAAGCACTTTCACTTATCAGCCTGGTTTAGAGGCCTAAAGGCAAAATTATTAATAGCAGCAGTTCTCCCCCTGATCGGATTTGTCATCCTCGGTGTCGTCTCTTTAAATGGTGTTGAAAAATCCATAAGTCTCCTTGATGTTTCCAACACCCAGGTTATTCCGACATTTGAAATGGTGGGCGAAATGCGGCAAGCTCGTCATAGCTTTACATCTTCAGTTTGGTCTGCAATAGCTCACCCTGAAAGTTCTGAAAAAGTCTCTGAGCATCTCGCGTCCGCGAAGTCTGCGATTGAAGAGTTTAAAAAGGCGCAACAAGCCTATGACCCTATTCCTCGAACTCCAGAAGAGGATAAATCCTATCAAGCCGTACGTCCTCTCATGAGCCAATACTATCAAACTCTCGAAAAGATAGTCGACCTTATCGCGTCCGGTGATTCGGCGAAAATCACGGAAGCCAAATTCATCCTCGATAACGATCTAAAAACACTTAACGCAAAAGTTCGCCAATGGAATCTTGATGTTAAAGAAATCTATTCACAGTTGGCCAAAGCTGGAACTCAAGAAGCTCATAGCACCGAACGTTTCGTCAAAAACACCGTTATTCTGACGACACTCTTATCGGGCTTCCTCATCTTCGGAATCCTCATTTGGATTGCTGCCCGAGTGACAACATCTGTCGGATCTATTGCCGGAAGACTATCAACGGCGAGCGGACAAGTAACCTCCGCAGTGGAACAACTCAATGAAGCAGGGAACAGTCTTTCTCAGTCTTCTACAGAGGCGGCTGCGTCTTTAGAAGAAACCGTTGCTGCTTTGGAGGAAATGACCTCCATGGTACAAATGAATTCTGACAACGCCAAACAAGCTGCCGCACTGTCCGCGTCCTCACGCGACTCTGCAGAGCAAGGTGAAAAAGAAATTCAAAATCTTATTGCCTCTATGACAAAAATCTCGCACTCCTCGAAGAAGATCGAGGAAATAATTCATGTTATTGATGACATCGCTTTCCAAACCAATCTTTTGGCTCTGAACGCCTCTGTTGAGGCTGCTCGCGCAGGGGAACAAGGAAAAGGATTTGCTGTCGTCGCCGAAGCTGTCAGATCTTTGGCACAACGAAGCGCCACTTCCGCAAAAGACATCTCAGTGCTCATCAAAAATTCGGTTTCCCAAATTGAAGAAGGTAGTGAAACCGCAGACAAGAGTGGTGCAGTTTTAACAAACATTGTAAATTCCATCAAAAAAGTAGCTGATCTTAACAATGAAATTGCGGCTGCAAGCGCCGAACAAACCACCGGCATTCAACAAATCGGAAAAGCGATGAATCAACTCGATCAGGCCGCGCAGTCAAATGCAGCATCCGCGGAGGAGATCGCAGCGACCAGTGGTGAAATTAACAATCTTGCTATAACCTCTCAAAATCTTACCGTCGAGTTAAATCACGTGATTCTTGGGGAAACAACAGTTGATAAAGCCGTCTCGATCCCAAGCAAGGCTGCTTCTAAGACCAAAACGGCCCTACCTGCGACTTCAAAAAAATCCAACGTTATCCCGATGAAGGCCAAAGCCCCAGAGCAGAAGAAGAAACCTGAATCCCATGACGTCATCCCTTTTGATGATGACGAAAGATCTAAAGTGGGAACGACCGACGGATTTTAGAAAACTCTTCGCACTTTAAAAGTGCGGAAAGACTAAAGTAAACTATCATCGCAAGAACAATCGTAATCAAGAGGGCTAGCATCTGCAGCCCTCTTCCTAAAAGCTCCATAAAAATCCCATAGGACATCAACACCGCAACAAGCCCCCCGCCTGCCGCAAAAAATTTCGCGCTGGAGTAAAAAACTTTTTTCACTTCAAATCCCACACCCCATCGCGCCAACCCCAGCATCAGCATCGAAGCATTGACGAAAGCGGAAAATAAACCCGACAACAAAAGCCCCTGAAGCCCCCACTGACGCATGAATATCGGAGCCATCAAAATGTGCAGCAACAGACAAAAAAGAGCGAGCACCATCGGCATTGAGGTGTTCTTCATGGCATAATATAAAGGCATCAAAACACGACTGCATGAAATCAGCACCAAACTGACCGCGTAGATTTTTAGAATTGAGGCCGTTGCCACAAGATCTGCCTGCTCAAAGTGTCCGCGCAAAAAAAGCGTCTCAACAATAGGCTCAGCCAAAAAAAACAATCCCAAGGCCGCAGGCCACGCCAGGAAGAGATTCATCAGAAAACTCTCTTGCGCGGTTTCACGAAACTTTTCAAACAAACCTTGCGAAGCCAGATGACTAAGAGTCGGCAAAAGAGCCGCCCCTAAACTCACGGAAATCAAAGAAAGAGGAAGCTCCAAAAGTCGGTCCGCCCAGTAAATATAAGAAATGGATCCTTGCGAAAGGCTGCTGGCAAAATACAGATTCACCAAAGTAGAAAACTGCAAAAGCCCCATTCCGACCAACCCAGGTCCCATGCCACGAAGGACTGTTTTCAAATCCCGACTCCAAAATCGAGACTGGAAGCGCGGGAAATAACCGCGCCCTATTAAGGCGATCGCCAAAAAAACCGCTTGCAATAAGCCACCAATCAAAACTCCCCACGCCAACCCGTCTCCTTTTTGGGGAAACCACTCCTGGGGCATAAAGGTGAAAACCAGCATGGAGATATTTAATAGCGCAGGAGCCGCCGCCGGAAGACCAAAACTTCCCAAGGCATTTAGAATCCCCATATAGAAGGCATAGCCACTTACAAAGAACACAAACCCGAACATGATACGCCCCATGCGCAAAGTGAGTTCCCACTTTTCGGGGTCCGCCATAAAGGCCTCAGAGAGAAGCAGATGAAAAAGGGGTTCGATATAGATAATCCCCAAAAGAGTCCCAACCCCAAGAGCAACCAAGAGGAAGGAATATAACGAGTTCATGAGATTTCGCGCTCGAACCCCGGAGGGGTCCCCGGCCTGGGCCTCCATAAAAACCGGAATAAAACTCACAGACAGGGAACCTTCCCCTAAAAGACGACGAAAAAAATTGGGAAGGCGAAAAGCGGCGGTCCACGCATCCGTCACACCACGATCAAAGAGAGCCCCCAGGGCAATATCCCTTAAAAGCCCCAAGATGCGGCTTGTTAGGGTCCCTGACGCCATAAAAAAGGCTCTTTTAAGGACCTTTTTTCGATCTTCTTTTAATCCCCTTGCTTCCTGAGACACCCTATGTTAATCCCTTTGGTTCGTTTTAAAAAGATTACTGTGGAGGTTATCCCTTGGCAAATCATAAGTCTGCAGCAAAAAGAGCTCGTCAGTCTATCCGTAAAACTGCTGTTAACAATGCTCGTAAAAGCACTGTAAAAACAGTTGAAAAGAACTTGGTAAAAGCAATCCAAGCTAAAGATATCAAAGCTCTTCCTGAGTTGTTGAAGAAGTTCACTTCTCAAGTAATGAAAGCTGCTAAAACTGGCGTTATTAAGAAAGAAACGGCTTCTCGTAAAATCAGCCGTCTTTCAACTCGCGCTGCTGCTGCGAAGTAATTGTTAAGTCGAAATTAGTTTGCGGTCGGTGCGGAGCTATTTCGGGCCGACACAAATGAACGAATCTGTCTTTTGATAGAGAATTCGATCTCAGCAAAGCTCAAGCCATGGGTGACTCTTGCGTCACCCTCTTTTTTTTGCGTGGAACGAACAACACCACGTAAAAAGACAAAGTCGCCTCCTGGTACTTGGAGACTGACAACCAGTTCATGACCTTCCGTCAAAACGTAGTCGGAAACAATGGACATGCCCCCTTCTCCAATTTCCCCGGAGTCACACACAAAATAAGTTCCATCACAAAGAACACCTACTTTGCGTTTCATTACTCGTCGTGGATACTGACGACGAAAATAGCCTTTATCTTCAAATGATTTGTCCATTAGGGATCTTATCGGCATCCCCGGAAGAAAACTCAATTAATGAGCTAAAGAGGCGGTGGATCCGCAGGTCTTAAGAACCATGTTCTCAAGCCATATATGACTGGACAATGGTGAGGACTTCAATGCCTTGTCCGTTTCAGAAAGAACCACGAGGGTTTGCTCTAACTTTTTCGCAGTCCAAAGTCGAGCCTGATCCAAGTAGTTTTCCAGGAAATACGGAGGAATCTGAGCATAGTGAGCCAGCTTCGCGCCATGAAGCCCCTCATCCATCCCCCGCTTTAAAGTCAGAAGAATGCGCACATGACGAGCCACCAAAGACACAATTCCGATCTCGCTTTGACCCTGATCTAACAAGTGAACAAGATGTTCCAAGGCCTTCACGCGGTCGTTTTCGCCAATCGCCTTGGTGAAATCAAACACGTTTTCTTCTTTCGAACGAGAAACAACCTGCGCCACATCTGTCATTTCAATACGACGCTGACCGCCGACAAAATCCCCCAGTTTTTTTAACTCCGCTTCAATCTCTGTCAGATGATGACCTACCAATTTATGCAAAAGATGAATCGCATCGTTACTGATCGTCAGCCCTAGGGTTTGTGCGATGTAGTTAATCCAGGAAGGGATTTGATTCTCGTACGGCTTTTTAAATTCAACACAATCAGCCTTATCTAAAAGCTGACGGATTTGCTTTTTTCTTTTATCCACACGGGAAGCCAAAATCACAAACACCGTGCTATCGACGGGACTTTCGATCAATGAATCAAACTCGGCCCATTCTTTGTCCGTCAGTTCTTGGGCTTCTTTCAAAATCACCAAGCGGCGGGCCGCCATCATCGGCAATGTTTCAACCGCATCACGAACCACCACCACATCGGCGTCGCTGGCATAAAACAAACTGTAATTAAAATCCACGGCCCCTTCAGTCAGGACAGAGTATTTAAAACGATCGACACTTTGATTGAGGAGATAGGGTTCTTCACCAAAAAGGAAGTACAAGGGCGCAAGCTGACCTTTTTCAAGATCCTTATAAAATTTCTGCGCGTCAATGAGTGCCATCTTGCTGCTTAAGTCCTATTAGAAATTCTCAGTAATACGGTCATGGGCTTCGGCCATAATGTCGTTTGCCATGACGTCAATGTTCTGCCTCCGCGCAGAAAGATTGTAAAGAGGATTTACGGAGTTCACACCGGCGAGCGTCACTTGTGGTGCCGCATAAGTACGCTCTCCACTAAAAGATCCGCTCCACAATTCAGTCCCATCAGCTTGACGAACCACCTTCACTGTCACCGTTAAAAGAATGCGGTATTCCGAGGCAATCACCGTTCCATTTGGCAAATAAGGAGCCGAGGAATCCCCCGCCACCCGCTTAGCCCCCGGGAGGTACTGAACCGAATCAATCTGTCCAATGACAGCCACTTCTGACAAAGATGTGTCCACAATACGCGCAATACGCGATCGCTGAAACTCCTGAATTAAAGAGTTTGTGAACGCCACTTCGATCCCGGTTTCTTGAGTTTTATTTTTAAATACAGGGACAGAAATCTGCTTATATCCCCCGGGGATGCTGCGAGTCGCAGCACCCATGCGATAAGCACATCCAGAGAGACATAGAGACAATATGATTAGGCCTTTAAAGATTGCGTCCACAACCCCAGTTGAGTATAAATTGATTAAGATATCAAGGAAGAAAAATGACATCACTCAATGATGATTACAGTTTGTTAGCCCCCGGCCCCGTGAACCTTCATCCCGAGGTGCGCAAAGCTTTGGCACTTCCGATGATTCACCACCGAACGCCCGAGTTTGATAAAATTCTGAAGCGCGTTCTAACCAATATCAAAACTGTTTTTCAAACCGAACAAGATGTCTATCTTTTGACGTCCACAGGCTCTGGCGGTATGGAGGCCCTGCTGGTCAATGTCCTTTCCCCCGGAGATCACATCATCGCTATTGTTTCTGGAAAATTCGGTGAACGTTGGGCCGAGATGGCAAAAACTTTTGGCACAGACGTCAGCACCATCCATGTCCCCTGGGGCGAAGCTGTTCAAGTTTCTGAAGTCGAAACTCTTTTAAAGAAAAAACCAAACACCCGCGCCGTTCTTTGCCAAGCGTGCGAAACGAGTACGGCGGTGGCGCACCCGATCCAGGAACTTGCCTCGCTTGTTAAAAACTATTCCGAAACTCTGTTCCTCGTCGATGGCATCACGGCTTTGGGTGCTTACCCACTTCCTATGGACTCTTGGGGTATTGACGGCCTTGTGGCTGGCTCACAAAAGGCTTTTATGCTTCCGACGGGAATGGCCTTTATTTCGTTTTCGCAAAAAGCCTGGAAGTTCATCGAAACGGCCCAGTGTCCCCGTTTCTACTTTGACGTCCGCAAAGAAAAAGCGGCCAACAAAAACGGTGAAACATTTTTTTCCTCTAATGTCGCCCTTGTTCGCGCCCTGGATGTCGTCTTAGAACTTATTCAAACTCAAGGCCTCACACAACTCTTTCATACCATTCATCGACGTGCCGAATTTGTTCGCCACTTCGGACAGAAATTAGGATTCACTCTTTACTCTAAGTCACCCAGCGATTCCGTGACCGCCTTACAAGTCCCTCCTCAGATGGACGGCCAAAAAATTCGCCTTCACCTTGAGCAAGTTCACAAAATCACCATCATGGGTGGACAGGATCAAGCTAAAGGAAAGATCATTCGCATCGGACATATGGGTTACATTCAAGATGAAGAACAACTTCGCCTCATTGAATGTTTGGGGCATACTCTTCGCCACTTTGATCCGGACTTTATGTCGTTAGAGCATATTTCAAATATCACTCAAGAGGCCAAAAACTATCTGGAGCAAAATCCATGAAGAAAAAAATTCTGATCACGGACCGCTTCGCTCAAGATAGCTTCTTGTATCTTCAGCAGCACAGCAACTTTGAAGTGGTGCGCAGCGATCACCCCCATCATTTGCCTTTAGAGCATGTGGTCAGCGCCCATGCACTTATCATTCGCAGTCGTACACGCATTGACGAAGAGCTTTTAAAAAAAGCACGTCAACTGCAACTGATCATCACTTGCACCAGTGGTTTTGATCATATCGACCTTGAGGCCACACAAAAATGGGGCGTGACGGTGATGCACACTCCGACCGCCAACATTGAGTCCGCAGCACAACTGACTTGGGGTTTGGTACTTAATTGCGTCAACAACATCCAGCAGGCCCACAAAATGGTGAAGGCTGGGGAATGGAAGCGCGATCTTATCACAGGGATTGAATTAAGTGGTCGCACTTATGGCATCGTCGGACTTGGAAGAATCGGCTCTCGAGTCGCTGAAATCGCCCAAGCCTTCGGCATGAAGGTCGTCGCGTTTGATCCTTACCAAGAGGACGAGGTCTTTGAGCGCCTCAAAATTCCTCGTTTTAGCTACGAAGAGGTTTTAAAAACGGCCGACATCGTGAGTTTTCATGTCCCGAAAACTCTTGAGACCGAGCATATGCTCAATCGTTCGCAATTTGAATACATCCATCGTGGTATTATTTTGATCAACACCTCGCGGGGATCGGTGATTAACGAAAACGACCTGTGTGAAGCGATTCAGATGGGCTGGCTGCGCTCTGTCGGGCTGGATGTCTACGAAAAAGAACCTCTTTCAAGGAATTCAAACCTGCTGACTTACCCCAACGTCGTCCTGACTCCCCATATTGGAGCAAATACGGAAGACGCCTTCTTTAAAGCCTCCCAGATCGCCGCCAATAAGCTTATGGCCTTCTTTGTGGATGGATCCACCTCTGACACCCTCCCGCCAAGAGCGCCTTGGTATGGAGCGGCTCCATTTAAAGGCGAATAAAACTTGCCTGAGCTGCCCTCTTGAGAGACATTTTTAAGGTCTTTTTTGAAGGGATTTTCCATGGCAGGTGTCGTTGTTGTCGGAGCCCAATGGGGCGATGAAGGTAAAGGTAAATTGATTGATGTGTTCGCGGAAAAAGCGGACATGGTTGTCCGCTACCAAGGTGGAGCCAACGCAGGACATACTCTTGTCGTTAACGGGCAAAAAACAGTTCTTCACTTAGTTCCCAGCGGCGTTCTTCGCCCGGAAACAACCTGCGTGATTGCCTCTGGCGTCGTGATTGATGTTTTCGCAATTCGCGATGAAATCAAAAAACTCAAAGACTCAGGCTTTTTGCAAAATCCAAAGCAACTTTTGATCTCAGATACGGCGGCAATCATCCTTCCTTACCACAAGGCTCTTGATGCCGCTCGCGAAGCCGCCTTGAGCGACAATAAAATCGGCACAACAGGTAAAGGCATTGGCCCTGCTTACGAGGACCGCGCTTCTCGTCGCGCTGTTTTGTTTGGCGATATCTTTGATCAGGAAACTTTGAAGGCGAAGATCGAACTGGCATTGCGTGAAAAGAACTTCATGCTAGAGAATTACTACAAAGCGCAAGGCTTCAAAATCGACGAGATCTTAAAGTCTTTGGCTGAAGTCGCAGAAGACTTGGCTCCTTACCGCTGCAAAGACACTTCGTTGTTTATTAGCAAAAATCTAAAATCCGGAAAGCGTGTACTTTTTGAAGGTGCCCAAGGAACCATGCTGGATATCATGCACGGAACTTATCCTTTCGTGACGAGCTCTTCGACTCTGTCCTCGAATGCGTGCGCCAGTGCGGGTATCGGACCCATGAGTGTGCAACAAGTGATCGGCGTCTTTAAGGCCTACACCACGCGCGTGGGCAGCGGCCCCTTCCCAACGGAACTGAAGGATGAAGTAGGACAAAAAATCCAAGCTGATGGTCACGAATTTGGCGCGACCACGGGCCGTGCTCGTCGCTGTGGTTGGTTGGATCTTGTGGCGTTGAAGTACGCTATTCGTGTGAACGGAATTACAAACTTAGCGATGATGAAGCTTGACGTCCTGACAGGACACGATCGCATCGGCGTTTGCACCGCGTACAAACTCAATGGTGAGATCATCACGGAACTTCCGACGTCCCCTTATGAGCTTGAAAAAGTGGAACCTGTGATTGAATGGATCCCTGGCTGGAAAGAAGATTTGACGAAAGTAAAAACCCTCTCGGATCTTCCTCGCCCCACCACAAACTACATTGATTATTTGGGCTCTCAGTTGGGAACTCCAATCGATGTTATTTCTGTCGGACCGGGTCGCGAACAGACATTGTGGGTCAAACCTTTGTTCAATAAATAAGCATACTTGCAGCATATTTCGGGGCTTTGCACAGAGCTTAAGCAAAGCCCCAAAAACACCCAAAAAAATCACAAAATTTTTTAAAAAACTGCAAGAAAGGGTGTTGACTTTGGTCCCCTCTTACTACAAATTAGCACTTCCTAAACGGACAGTGGTTCGCTAGCTCAGCTGGTAGAGCACTTCACTTTTAATGAAGGGGTCGATGGTTCGAATCCATCGCGAGCCACCATTTTTCTACACTTCGGCTTCGCCGAAGTAGGAAATAGTTCGTTTTTTTCTCTACACGTTCC
>JANJTG010000144.1 GCA_024711265.1 Bdellovibrio sp.
ATGGCAACATCTTGGATGGAACGGCTAACAATATTTTAATAACAGGGACGGAGGTAGTGATTGATGTTTTGCAAGATCCGTTTAGAGGATATAATAAAGAGAATAAACAAGAAAATGACATCGCAAACTCTATTTACTCATTAACTATCGACGCCAAAAAAATCATCGTCCGCAATCACCTAAAAATTAGACAAACTAACGTCATCCTAAATGCTGAACAAATCATTTTTGAAGAAAATGGAGTAATCGAAACTACACCAGATAGTATGAACGTAGAACACGGTATGCTTGGGCAGCGCTCAAATGGTTACGATGGTCTTGAAGGTCTTCCTGGTAGTCAAATCCAGATTATGGCAAACGCAATTATCATCGAGGGCGACCAAACTAAAAAAAGATTAATCGCGAGGGGCGGACAAGGACAACGCGCTGGGGACGGCAGAAATGGAACTGACGGCGTAAGCATTCCTGCGTTCGAAACAGTCTCTTCAGGCGGAATTTCATACGGAGTCGTATATCGAGAAAACCTATTCGAAACACCAAGCTGCAATCCAGATATTCTTAAAACACATGATGAAGTCACGACCTTTCGGATGCAGAACTGCGTCGGGGGATACTCAAAGCCAGAGCGGGGAGCAAAACAATGGCCGACAAATGGTAGCGATGCTGTCCCTGGAGGACATCCCGGCCCAGGTGGCCCTGGAGGAAGAATCATGATCCGAGCAAAGGCCATAAATAATTTAGAAGCAATGACCTTTAACCTGTCAGCAATTGCTGATGTCGCCGCAGGAACGGTCGGATCTCCCGCTGGTGACTATATCGGCGGAAAGGCGGGACAACCCCAATACGCCGCAATGTGGATGGTCCAAAACAACTATACTCCTGATCCCCGTTATGTATTCGTTCCCAACAAAGCCACGCAAGATGGCAAAGGGGCGAAATCTCCAAGAACTCCTTTAAAAATAAGCCCTGCTGGCACCGTTAAAAACGAGATCATGACCTCGTTAGCTCACACTGAATCTTTCTACAAAAATCGTCTTAAACTAATTCGAAACAAATACATTGAAAAAGACTTTTCTTTTGTCAAAAATACCTTGGAGGCAGATTTAAAGGAAATGCGCGGCCTTTCCCCAACTTACTCCGCCCAATATCGGGAAGTGCATGCGCACTATGCACTCCTTCTAAATAGAATCACCTTACAGCAAGATTACTTTGGTCACTCTTACAAAGAGGCTCCCTTATACACCCTGGATTTCAGTCTAAATCAGTTCGATTCGGAAATCGAAATGGCGCTTGCAAATTATTATCTTACAACAAAAGCGCTTTCACTCCTTAAGTCAGAACAACTGACTCGAGATCAATTGGTTACTCTTATGAAGGAGCATAGCAAGACTATTAATTCAGAATCTGAAAAACAAAATATTAGAATTTCAAAGATTAACGAGCTTGAAGGACTACGTATTAACTTAAAAAATAGCGAAGAGGCGTATGATCGTCTTCTGCAAGCTCTCAATAGACAAATCGAAGAACAAGCCCAAAGAAATGTCGCCAAAAAAAATCAATGGGAGGCCCTCAGACAAAATATCAAGGTCTTAGCCTCCCTATCTAAAGTCATTCCCGCAGGTCAACCAACATTGGCTGCGGCAGGATCTGTTCTAGAGTATATTTCCGATATCCCCGCTTCGGGCAGTGTGACTGACTATATTGAGCACGGTTCGAAAGCAAAAACTGATTGGGAAAAAGCCTTTTCACAAGATAATCTGACGAAATCACGCATCAGCTTTGATTCATTTATTGATAAACTGCGCGCATCCAATCTGGACAACAAAAATCTTCAAGAAAAAATGGAATATATCCAGAACCTAAAAAAGGAACTGGATCCTGTACACGAAAAGATAACCGAAATCAGCAAGGGTTTTACCAGCTCTATTGTCCCAGCCAATGAACTTCAAGAAGAGATCGAAAAAATCAGAAAGTCAGATCCCTTCTTTCAAGCTGCCACGATGGAGCTGGAAAAAATCGCAAAACAACGCGCGGAGGTCTATTCAGCAATGCAAGAGATTTTACAAGATCTTACGAAGTCCGCCATTTTAATTGAGCAATCAATTGCACTATCCCTAGCTACGCAAGATCAGTACATTGGCCTCGCAAAATTCGGGGATTCTACTTTGCGTGACCTGATCAAATCCATTCAGGACGCATCAAAAGAACGGCTACTCTATGTTCATAACGAAGTTATCAAAGCCTATGAGTACACCACCTTAGAATCATTGCCCGAATCCTCACACTTTGACCTGCTGAAAGAAAAGATGATGGAACTTTCTTCTTCAGGTACCTCCCTCGAAGAATCGATTCGTCTTCTGAAGAGTTTTTATATGTCTTTCATTTACAAAGTAATTGTATCTCTTGATACGAAATTTCATAGTAGCTCTCCTTCCATGTTCGTAAGGAAGGATTCTGTGCATATAGACCTGTCTGAAAAACAGCTTAAAGAGCTTAATACCATAGGAGCCACAAAGCTATTTTTAAGTAAGAACATCTTTGGCGATCACCAAAAGAACTTGCGTATTGCGAATGTTGAAATCGACAGAGCACAATTCTTGGACGGTGCTCAAGGCTTGGAGGGGATCCAGAAGGTATTTATTGAAGTTTCGCACAGCGGACAGGGAGATATTGAGGATGCGAACGGGATTTCTCACGCTTTCACGTACCAGACGTCCAATAGGTTATACGCCTGGGGTTCGTCTTATCAATTTATAGGTCCTGAGGTCATTGAATCACGGGTGGTTCGGGATGAGTCCATTAAGGGTATCTTAGGACTGCTTTTAAGAGACAAAACCAATTCCCTTACATACTCGCCTATATTTTCACAACCAGCGGCGCTAACTACTATGCATGTTGCTAAACGCGATCACGGCGGAATATTCCCCCTTAAAAATATGAGAATAAAGATTACCTATACCTTCTTTTAACAAGGAGTCATAACTATGAAATTACTAATACTTGCTGTAATCGCAACAACTGTTCTATTTTCCAACTTTTCCTATGCCGATGACAGCGGTCTACTCTTCGAGGGCTGTGTCTCATCTGGAAGACAAAACTATTACTATGGCTTGAGTAATTCCGTTATCACCTGCAACAATTTAAAGAGCCTCAATGATGGACTGCAAATTATAAATATGGCGATTCTTCCCGCGTCCATTGCCCTACGCACACCAGGCATAAAGGAATCACTAGCCACGGAACTTGCGACTGTTGGTCTGACTCTTTCTAATCCAGCCGTTTTAACGATCACGGTTGTCGGGGCTGTCGGCATAGCTTCGCTCTATTTTGTAGTCAAAAGAAAGACGGAGGACTGCGCAAAAGAGGATCAGGAGACTTTAAAGCACCAGTTATTAAACGAGCTGGAGCGACGCCATGGCGTAAGAGGAGCTCCGGATCTAAGTCTTCGAATATTGACTAATTAAGCCTGTGGCGCG
>JANJTG010000159.1 GCA_024711265.1 Bdellovibrio sp.
TGGAGACAAAAAGGCCCTAAAGATCAGGGTGGATTTGTTGAATATCACGCGAAGAACGTCTCTGAAGACGCCTCTTTTCTTGAGATGCTTGATGCGGTTAATGAAGAGTTGGTTTCAAAGGGTGATGAGCCCATCGCGTTCGACCATGACTGCCGCGAAGGCATCTGTGGCGCGTGTGGGTTTGTTATCGATGGTGAAGCGCACGGCCGCTTAAAATCAACGACAGTGTGTCAGTTGCACATGAGAAACTTTAAAGATGGCGAAGTGTTGACGCTGGAACCTTTCCGCGCTCAAGCATTCCCGGTGATTAAAGATTTGATGGTGAACCGCTCGGCTTTTGATCGCATCATTTCTGCGGGTGGATATATTTCCGCGAACACGGGAAATGCCGTTGATGCCAACGCCATTCTTATTCCGAAGGCTGATGCAGATGAGGCCATGTCTTCAGCGACTTGCATCGGTTGTGGAGCTTGTGTGGCGGCTTGTAAAAATGCCTCTGCGGCGCTATTTACCTCTGCCAAAATTTCTCACATGGCCTTGCTTCCGCAAGGACAAGTGGAAAGAAAAGAGCGCGCGATTCGTATGGTCGCTGCGATGGATGCAGAAGGGTTTGGATCTTGCACAACGACGGGTGCCTGTGAGGCGGCTTGCCCTAAGGACATTCAGTTGACTAACATCTCGCGCATGAATCGTGAGTTTTTTGCGGCGAGCGCAACCAAGCGCCCCAAGCATAAAGACGGCGGCGCAGGTTAGTAAAACATCCTTTTGGAAGAGTCGCAGAAAAAGGGGCCCGATCAAGGGCCCTTTTTGTTTTCTAAATATAGAGAAATATTGAAGGCTTAACCTTAGTGATGCGATGTGTTTGTAAATATTTTTCGTAAGCCTTAACCTTTAAACTCTGCGTTGCTGGTCTGTCTCAATGAGAGACATCTTTAGATAATTCACATCTTAGAATTTCCCCTTAAGCTTCATCATCAAACTTCCGAAACTAGACCAAGGATTGGCTTATGAAGAAGATTGATCAGTTAATGGCAGAATTGGGATTTAACAAAAACGATCCTGATGGCGTGAAGGAAGCGTGTATTAAACATCTCATTAAAGCATCGACCGGCGTGAATGTGACGACGCCATCGGAAAAACGAGAGATCGCCGAAAACCCGCAAAGAATTGTGCAATTCAAAACACCTCAGCAATTGAGTTTTGATTTTGCAGAAGAGCCGCCTCGCCCATCGTCTGGGAAAAAGGCCGTGTCTTAGTCGTGACATCTAGAGAAAGGTCGTGCTTTTTTCACGACCTTCGTAGGGGTCGCTCAGGACCTTGAACTAAAAATTGCAGCTTTCTTTTCCAAATCTAAAAATTGATAACCAGCTCACCTTCACATTGGTACCATTTTGGAACTAGCACGTTTGAGGAAAATTTTTATTCCTCGTCCGTTCGAAATCACCTAATGAAGGAGGGGATTATATGAAAAGGCTTATTGGAAGAGCCTCCAAAGCGGCCATGGTTGGCTTGCTCGTCACTGGAGCGTCTGCGTTTGCAAATACACCCGAAGCGGTTCCTGGCGAATTCATTGTAAAACTCAAAGACTCTGTGTCTGCAAAATCCTCAATCAATGTTTTAAGCGCAGAGCTGGGCTCCTATATCAAAGACACAATTCCCGGGCAAAATATCGTCGTGATCAAGCGCCCCGTCTTTGAAATTCAAGCCAATGTTGTAAAGTCTCTTTCAGAAAATCCACTTGTTGATATCGTAGAGCCCAACTACATCTACAGAATCAATCGTACACCCAACGATCCTCTGCTTGGACAATTATGGGGATTGAAAAACAGCGGACAACAAGACTCTCAACGTCGCGCGGGCATTGCGGGCATTGATGTTGGTGCGGAACAAGCTTGGGATATCACAACGGGATCTAAAGACGTGATCGTTGCTGTGATCGACACAGGTATTGACTACAATCATCCCGATTTGAAAGACAATCTTTGGACAAATCAAGCCGAACTTAATGGTAAACCCGGCGTCGATGATGACGGTAACGGAATCGTTGATGATATTTACGGCGCAAGCTTTGTAGATGCGGCTAAACCAACAGGCAATCCTCTAGATGATCATGGTCACGGCTCACACTGCTCGGGCACAATCGGTGCGACTGGCAATGATGGCAAAGGCATTGTTGGTGTTGCTTGGAATGTGCGTTTGATGGGCGTTAAGTTCCTTTCTGCAAGTGGATCTGGTTCACTGGATGGCGCCTTGAAAGGGATCGACTACGCAACTCAAATGGGTGCGAAGATCATGTCGAACTCTTGGGGTGGCGGTGGTTACTCTGAAACGTTGAAACAAGCTATTGAAAGATCAAATACAGCGGGTGCCTTGTTTGTCGCGGCGGCCGGGAATGAATCAAATAATAATGATGCAAACCCCACCTACCCTGCAACTTACGATGTTCCTAACGTATTGTCAGTGGCGGCGATCGACAACAGATGACAAATTGCATCGTTCTCAAACTATGGAAGAAACAAAGTTCATGTTGGGGCTCCTGGTGTGAACATCTACTCTTCTGTGAAGGGTGGCGGTTACGATTCTTGGTCAGGAACATCCATGGCGACTCCTCACGTTTCAGGTATGGCCGTTCTTCTGGCTTCCAATGAGCCGAACCTGACGAATGTGGAAATGAAAGAGCGAATCATG
>JANJTG010000459.1 GCA_024711265.1 Bdellovibrio sp.
CGCGCAGCACGAGGGCCTGGAGCCAGCGCGGCGCCGGTGAGTCCTCGGGGAAGCGGGCGTCGCCGCGGTGCACGGCGTCGCGCAGCTCGCGCAGGGAGTGGGCGCGGTACGGCCGGTGCCCGGTGAGCGCCTCGAAGAGGGCGACGCAGAAGCCGTACTGGTCGCTCCGGGCGTCGGCGGAGGCGCCGTCGAACTGCTCCGGCGACATGTAAGCGGGGGTGCCGATGAGGCTGCCGGCGCCGGTGATGGTGTCCTCGTCGCCGCCCGAGCGCGGCCCGGGGTCGACGCGGCGGCTGACGCCGAAGTCGCTGACGCGCACCACGCCGTCGGCGCCGACCAGCACGTTGTCGGGCTTGAAGTCGCGGTGCACCAGGCCCGCGCGGTGCGCCGCAGCGAGGCCCGCGCCCGCCTGCAGGAAGACGCGCTGCACCTCGGGCCAGGGGCGCGCGGTGCGCAGCCAGTCGGAGAGCGTCTCGCCCTCGACGTAGTCCATGGCGATGAAGAGCGAGTCGCCGTGGTCGCCGAGGTCGTGCACCGCCACGACGTTGGGGTGCGAGAGCCGGGCGAGGGCCTGGGCCTCGCGCTCGAGGCGCGCGCGCAGGGGCTTGCTCTCGACGGCGGGCGCGTCGTGGCGCAGGAGCTTCACCGCGACGCGGCGATCGAGGCGCGGGTCGTGGGCCTCGTACACCTGGCCCATGGCGCCCTGCCCCAGGCGCCGCCGCACCACGTAGCGCCCGAGGGCGGTGCCCTCGGGGAGCTCCGCTTCGCCCGTGGGGCGGCGCCCCGGCGCGGGGGTGTGCGTGTCGGCGAGCGCGAGGGCCCCGTCGGTGCGTGCGAGGCCGAGGCCCTCGAGCGTCTCCACCTCGCCCCGACAGCGCGCGCAGGCCTCGAGGTGCGTGGCCACCGCGCCGTGCGCCTCGGGCCCGAGCAGGCGGCCCAGGAAGGCGGAGAGCTCCTGCGTGGTGGGGTGCGGGGCCATCAGCGGGCGAGGATGTTGCGGGCAAGCGTCGGGCGAACGCAATCGCCTTGCACGGCTACCGGGGCTGGCGCGCGGCGGCACCGCTCTCGAGCTCCAGGAGCCACTGCGCGGCGAGCGCCTCCGGCGTACCAGGCAGGGCCGAGTCGTTCCGCACGCCCAGGTAGTGCGACCGTGCCTCCTCCTCGAGCCCGAGCGCCTCGGCCACGCGCCCGACGAGGAGCGCGGCGTGGCGCTCCGAGCCGGTCGGGGGCTTGCTGCGGGCGAGGGCGACGGCGCCGGCGAGGTCTTCACCGCGCGAGGCCAGCACGAGGGCCCGCGTCAGCCGCGCGGACCACGCGGCCCCCTCGGGCGCACCTCGTCGCGCCCACTCGAGCACCTCGGGCGTCGTCACGCCGGCCACGAGCGCCGCCCAGGCCGCGCGCTCGAAGTTGAACGGGGCCGGGGCCGGCTGCGCGAGGCACGCCCGGTACAGCTCCAGCGCCGCCGCCGCGCGCCCGGCAGCGAGCTCGAGGCGCGCCGCGCCGATGAGCATCGCCCGGTCCTTCGGCGCGTGAGCGCGCCAGGCGTCCACCACGGCCCGCTGCCCCTCGAGGTCCTCCGCCTTCCACCGCTCCCACAGGCGCCAGGAGAAGGTCGACCGCGCAGTGGGCGCGTGGGCCGCGAGCGCGTCCGCCCACCGGAGCGACTCCGCGCGGGCGCCCTCGAGCGCGGCGCCGGCCAGCAGCAGCTTGAGCAGCTCGCTCTTCGTCGCGAGGGTCGCGGTGCGCAGCGACGCCTCGAGCAGGCGCCGCGCCTCGGGCCGATGCGGCGCGAGGGCCGCCGCGAGCAGCCGCGGCTCG
>JANJTG010000460.1 GCA_024711265.1 Bdellovibrio sp.
GCGTGTCCTCGACCCGCAGCACGGCGATGCCTTCGTCCACGGCGTGGGCAAGCGCGTACGCCGACAGCAGCGACAGCCCCAGTCCGCCCGCCACCGCCTGCTTGACCGCTTCGTTGCTGCCCAGCTCGAGGCGCGGGCGCAACGCCAGGCCGCGCCCGGCGAAGAAGTGCTCGGCGGCCTGGCGGGTGCCCGAGCCGGGCTCGCGGAGGACGAACTCCTCCGCCTCCAGTGCCGCGATCGGCACCGCCGCACGGGCGGCCAGCGGGTGGTCGGCGGCGGCGACCACCACCAGCGGGTTGGCGAGGAAGGGGGTGGCGAGCACCGGCGGCGCATCGGGTGGGCGGCTCATGATGTAGAGGTCGTCGCGGTTGTCGGCGAGGCGGCGGATCACCGCGTCGCGGTTGAGCACCACCAGCGACACCTCGACCGCCGGGCGCTCGCGGCGGAAGTCGCCGAGCAGGCGGGGAATGAAGGTCTCCGCGGTGCTCACCACCGCCAGCCGCAGCCGGCCGACGACGTCGCCGCGCAGCTGGGCGAGGGTTTCGTCGAGGCTCTCCAGCTCCTGTTCGATGCGCAGCGCGGTGTCGACCACCGCTTCCCCGGCGGCGGTCAGGTGCAGGCGTCGGCCCACGCGCTCGAACAGCGGCAACCCGACCTGGTCGGCGAGCTGGCGCAGCTGGGCCGACAGCGTCGGCTGGGCCAGGTGCAGGCGCTGGGCGGCGCGCGACACTCCGCCTTCGCGGGAGACGGCGAGCAGGAGGCGGAGCTGGTGGAAGGTCAGGCGCATTGTGCGGTTCTCGGGAGTACGGGGCTGGGATTTACATAGATATAAATCTATCTAAATCTAAAAAATAAATCATTTTTTTATATGTGTGTGCTGCGGCAGAATGCCTCCGCCCGAAGCCACCCGGCTTCGTCTCCTGTGAATGACTCCGCATGTGCGCCCCGGTGTGCATGCCTGGCCCGGAAAATACACCATGGTCGATGCCGTTCCCTTCTTCTTCGCCCTCGGCGCGGTCGCCTCGTTCGCACGCAGCGGCCTGCGTCTGCCGAGCGCGGTGTTCGAAACCTTGTCGATCTACCTGCTGCTGGCGATCGGCCTGAAAGGCGGGGTCGAGATCGCGCGTTCGGAAAGCGCCACCCTGTGGCTCGATGCGCTGCTCGCGATCGGTCTCGGCGCGGCGATTCCGCTGCTGGTGTTCCCGCTCTTCCGGCT
>JANJTG010000188.1 GCA_024711265.1 Bdellovibrio sp.
CGCAATATCACCCTCACGAGTGGTTGGCGATTTTAGGATGGCTTTAGAAAATGCTTCCGGGTCCACGTCCTCGATTTCAATATCAGGATGAATTCCCTCGGCCTGAATCGAGATGCCGCTGGGAGTGTAATAGCGAGCCACCGTAAGTTTCAAACCACTTCCATCACCCAACTTAATCACAGACTGCACCGAGCCTTTACCGAATGTGCGCTGCCCAACAATCAAAGCTCGTTTGTTATCCTGAAGAGCCCCTGAAACAATCTCGCTGGCACTGGCCGTGTACTCATTCACCAAGATCACAACAGGGAAATTCGTGTAAGGCCCCTTTTTGGTGGCCATCGCCACTTCTTTATCGTTCTTGTTGCGACCAATCGTGCTTACGATCGTTCCCTCTTTCAGGAACATATCACTGACTTTCACTGCTTGATCCAACAACCCACCCGGATTGCGGCGAAGATCGATCAAAAGACCGGTCATTTGGCCTTTATTATCTTTCATATGTTTTTCAATCGTCTTCTGAAGATCTTTGGCTGTGTTTTCAATAAAGCTTGTGACCTTCACATACGCAAAACCCTCACCCAAGTCCGTGTACTTTACAGATTTAATCTTCACACTGCCACGAACCACGGTGATGTCCCGGGGTTTCTCTTCATTCTCGCGAACAACTCGCAAAATAATTTTGCTGCCTTTCTTTCCACGCATAAGTTGAGAGGCTTCCACAAGACTCATGCCCTTGGTGCTGGTTCCGTCCACCGCGATCACTTTATCCCCAGCTTTGATTCCCGCTTCCCAAGCTGGCGCATCTTCGATCGGAGAAATAATCGTCAGCACTCCATTTTGAATAGAAATCTCAATTCCCAAACCACCGAACTCTCCGCTCGTCTCAGTCTCGAAGTCTTTAAAGATATCCGGTGGCATAAAGTTGGTGTGAGGATCCAGTTCACGGAGCATTCCCTTGATGGCTCCATAGACTAGCTTTTTTGTGTTCACCTCTTCCACATAGTATTGCTGAATAAGATTCAGAACCTTACTGAAATTTTGTAAATCCGCATATCTTTCTTGGGCGAAGGCTCGAACTTGAAAACCCGACTCTGCCATGATGAACAGGGTCACCAAGAGGGCAACTCCCAGGAGGTAGGTTTTCCAGTAACGTTTAAGTGATTGCATAGTGTTAGAGTCCTTTCATCCACTGTTGCGGGTCGTAGGGTTCGGAAAAATGTCTAATTTCAAAATATAATCCAGAACTTTTATCAGGAGGGGCGTCTCCCACCTGAGCAATGACTTGAGACTGAGTGACCTCGTCCCCCACATTGACTTTCACATCTTGAGCATGGGAGTAAACGCTGTAGTAGTGATCTCCATGATCCACAATCAATGTCTTCCCAAAACCCGGAAGATCCCCTACATACGAAATGCGTCCTTCAAAAACTGATTTAATAGGGCTTCCCTTCGCGGCGGCGATGTAAATTCCTTTGTGAGATAAAGTATAGGGGTGATCCTCCCCTTTCATAAGTCCAAATTTTTGCGTAATCACCCCCTGTAAGGGCGGAGGCAACCCCCCTTTTTGATCCGCAAAAGAAGGTTTAAACAAAAGGTCAAAAAGTCCAGCATCGTCAATATTGTTTTGAAGGGATTTCTCGCGAAGGCCATTGATCTTATTCATGGCAAACATCTTATTCTTACGAATACCATCTAGAATCTTCCCCTTGAGATCTTGCTCGCGGCGAAGCTGTCTTTCCTGCGCCACGATTTTAGCTTCAACTGACTTAAGGCTTTCAAGACGTGTCGCCAAGGTTTTTCGTTTTGATTGAAGGTCCTGAAGGTCTCGGCGGTAATTCTTAATCATCTCTAAATCACGAGAAGCGACAATTCCTAAAATTTTAAGATTGCGCTCTAGCGATGTCGAGCTTGAGGAAGAAAAAAGGAACCGCGCCAAAGACGGCCCACCCAGTTTATAGATCGCTCTTAAGCGCTCTGCCAAAAGAGCTTTTTGAGATTTAGATTTTTGATCTAGATCCTCCACCTTTAGTGTGAGCGTGCGGATATTCACTTCCAGGAAGGCTCGCTGCTGCGAAAGACTCCCTTTGTCTGTGACAATCTTCTTAATTTTTTTATTGAGCTGATAAAGAGCAGAAAGTGTCTGTCGCTGCTTCAACTCCGCATCTTCCAATTTCTTTTTGGTTGCCTCAAAGTCTTTGGCTAAACTATCCACGTCCGTCGCCGCTAGGGAGTTCCCCCCCAACGCCAAAGACAAGAATAAGACTAAGAAGCAACGTAAAATACTCAAACTTTACCTCTGGCTTCCTGAAAAACCGTCGTTAAGACGACGCACACAAAGATAGGACGCCAAGGAGCCTAGTGCGACACCACCCACAATAAAGACCCCAATCAGGCCAGGACTAATAAACTGCAGGTGTTCGCCCAAACGAAGAAAGCTGAGTTTATCGACAAGAAGGTTTTTGATGCCGATAAAGATCATAAAGCACAATAAGATCGCCAACGCCGATGAACTCAATCCCAATGTAGCCCCCTCGATGAGAAAGGGCTTACGAATCATGGATGTTGTTGCGCCGATCATTTCCAAAACGACAATCTCGTCTTTCCGACTCTGTACAGAGGCGCGAATGGCATTTGAAATTACAAAAAGAGCCGCCGCGACAATGACAATTCCGAGAAGTCGCAAAGTCATCTCTAGGGCCGAAACCAACGCGGCATACTTTTCGACCCAGTCTTGGCCATAGCTGACCTCATCCACACCCTCCAGGCCCTTCACCTCACCCGCCAACGACTGAAGAACTTCCATCTGTTTTGATGTTGGAACATCGGCAGCAAGACGAACCTGAAAGCTCGAAGGAATAAGTTTCAATAGTTCTTCATCCTGAGTCAGATCAGGAGCATAACTTGCCAATTGAGTGCGAAAGTCCCCCAAAGCCTTTTCCTGGGTGACATAGTGAACCTCCCCAACAGATCCAGACTCCTTGATTTTATTTTCAATGAACTCGCGACCTTTTTCAGAAAGATCTTGGGAAAGATAAACCGTCATCTGGACGTCTTCTCCCCACAAAGTCAGAATATTTTTGAAGTTCTGAGCAATCAAAAGAGCCGAACCCATAACCACGAAACACGCGATCTTAAATAATGTCGGAGCGACGGTCATTCGAGCTAAGGACGATCTTGAAAAAAGATAGATGATTTTTGATTTTAAAATAACGCCGAGGACGAGACGTCTTCGGCGTTTTTATTTTCAATTAGGCTT
>JANJTG010000268.1 GCA_024711265.1 Bdellovibrio sp.
GGATTTGAGTACGCAATGGGGCGTCATCCTATGAGCCTAGTTGGGGTCAAAATGCCCTGAAATTAGTTCACCACCTCGCCCACTCCCAGCGCTTGCAATGCTACAAGTTGCGCCCCCCTTAGAGAGTTTCAATACTGAACAGAGGAGGCCTTCATGAATGATTCCCACCGCCAACTCTACCAAGAAAGAGATTTTCTTCATGATATCGGAGTTTCTTTAAATGCGGCTTTGTTTATCGTGGATCGTTTGACTGAAGAGATTAAAGAAGAGGAAGGGCGCCTTGAGACAGACGCAGAGATCGAAAAGCTCTTTCATCATCTTGCGAACTATCTCGTGAAAATCGATAAGCTCGTAAAAACTCGCAACACTCATCTTTCTGAACTGCTCGATGAAGAGATCCGGAAAGAGAAAAGGGAGCTTCCTAAGAACGCTCCCTCTACTTCGCTTTGATTTTTATTTACTTCGCTTTATTTGATCATACCGGAAGAGACTGTGTTACTGGCACTGTTTAGGAAACCCACCATACCTTTGGGATCCATGGAGTCCATTCCCAAGAGAGGCAAAGCTTCTTCGGGCTTAAACCATTGATAGAGATCCGTGTCCGCAGTCGTTTTTTTGTCGAAGAATTTACGAACGCCTTCCTGAATGACCATTTTGTTGTTCTGGTAAATTTCTAGCGACGCATAATAGGGATTACAATCTGTCGTTCCACACATCGCATGGAAAACAATCGTATACCCATTGGCATCCACCCTGCCATCCACAATCTCCGTTCCTGAATGAACGGTGGTCACCGGCATTTCTTGATTATTAATAAGAATTGTCGACATCACTGCGCGAGGCCCCGGTTGATCATCAGGCGTCCAATAGCGACGGATGTTTACAACATCAGCCTCTAGACCTTTTGCTGCGGCCATCTCACCAGCCTGCTGAGTTTTCTTTCCATCGGCCACATCGGCACCCATTTTGTTTTTTGCATAGCGAGCCGCAAATTCAGAATCTTTCTTTGCGCAAGCACTCATTGCCAAGGTCGCGGCCACTAAAGAAATTACTAAAAATTTGAAATCTTTCACGGAGTGCCTCCTCATTCGTGAATGAAGAATGCAAACTCTTCGCCAAAGAACCTCGGCGGATAACTTCCTAATATATAAGCGGATTCTCAATCTGAAACACCACCCCACGAACCTCTCACGAGGATGTTTGGCCATTTTAGGGAGGGTTTTGCTCAATCACTCAACAGATTTTAGGGACGATACACCAAACGGTACCGTCTTTTAAATCCAGAGAAACAACGGAGCTTTTCGTGATCGGCAAATAAACTCTCACATCTGTCAGACTCAAAAGGAAAATAGAATTTATTGCTGATAGATTCAAGGCATTGCAGTTTATCAGCATCGCTAAAAAAACGGGAACAACTATGTACCGCATCCACTGTGAAAAGCTCTGTTCTAGACATCAGAGCCACACAAGCATTCTTATCTTCGTCAAAAAAGAATTGTTCACACATTTGAGCTACGGCGTTTTTACCTGGATCCGGGTTTACCTTAAAGAAGGTTCTCCAGCGATAAGGTCGTTGAACTTTTTTTAGACAGTTCCATTTGTCTTCAGGAAAACTTTGACTGTCGCAGACTCGAGCCTCGGGTTCTTCGATCACTTGATTGAGCAGGCTTAAAACACAGCTCGTCTTTTCAGAATCAAACGATAACTGATCGCAAATACGCAGCGCTGGAAGTGAAGACCAATTGGCGGCAGCATTTCCCTGCATACAGCGAACAGATTCCGTTTCATCCTGAAGTTGTGCACAATACTGAGCGGTCTGATAAAGACCCGGATAAGGATCAATATTGCTTTGAGCTTTCACTTGGAAAGAGAACATCAGCGCAAACAAAGCCAAACAGACGATTTTCATGAGTCCCTCCTGAGAGATTTAAGCCCTTCAGAAGATTGTTGGCAGGTCTTGATCAACTTATAAACAGATAACTTCCTGCAACATTAGTCTTTGCGGAAATTTGAGAACAATCAGAGAGTCTTTAAAAAAACAAAGCTCCACCTTAAAGCGAAGCTTTGTTTTCAACAGAACAGATTACTTTTTCGCTACCAGCTTTAAGGTCAACTCAAACTCATCATTGATAATTTTGTCGCCAGCCAGCTCTTTAAAGAAGTTGCCTGAACCGTATTTAAGGCCCCATTTCGTGCGGTCCACTTTCACATTGGCCTCACCAGTCACACTCCCTTTGTCTGCAGAAAGCTTCACAGGAAACTCAATCGGATTCGTTTTACCGATCATCGTAAGTTCGCCCTTCACCACAGCTTCTTCCTTTGACTTCGGCGTCACGCTGGTCACTTTGAAGGTCGCCGTCGGAAATTTCGCGACATTAAAGAAGTCTTCACTGGAAAGATGGCCTACTAATTTTTTCTGATACTCTGGACTGTCTTTCAAATCCTCGTTGGCGATTGTCGCCATATCAATCACGAAATTACCAGCACTCAATTGACCTTTTTTATCCAAGGTCACAGATCCCTCTTTCATTGCAATACTGCCCACATGAAAGCTTCCCATTTTTTTGGAACCCTTCCACGCAACAGAACTGACTTTGGTATCAATCTTATAGACATCGGCCGCAAAAACCGAAGTCGCCATAACCATCACCAGGGAACCCAAAACAAACTTCATCATCTTTATCTCCTTCACAGATGTCGTTGTTAATACACATCAAAACTATTTCTTAATTAAAGAAACAGATCAACCCTGAGATGAAAAACAAAACCAAGATCTGTAAAAATGCTTTTTACTCCAAAGGAGTCGTGTGGAAAAATCGAATTATGGAATTGAATTCACCAAAAAAGAAGAGAGCCGCTGGGGCTCCCTTTGCAAGGCAGTGATTCCTTCATTGGAACCGATAACCGAGTTGAGATTATCGTGGCCTTGCCTGAATTCAGTATCCTCTCTTTGTATTTTTCTTCAAGTCTAGAAATGATCTGTAAAAATGAATGCGAGTGCATTAGCTTTCTAATAACAGGAGGGTGATTTTATGTCATCCCTAGGCCTTGTTCTTTCAGGAGGCGGAGCGCGGGCGGCCTACCAGGCAGGAGTGATTGCTGCCATCGCCGATATCTGCTCGGAACTCGGCATCTCTCAGCCCTTTGACTTCTATACCGGACTCAGCGCGGGAGCAATCAATGCCGCTATGATCACCGCAACAGAAAGCTGCAATATCAGAGATGCCTGCGAGAATCTTACAAGCCTTTGGAGCCGTGTCGAATCACAACAAGTCTACGTCACCAATCCGTTATCCCTGTCTATGGGCGGGCTTCACTGGATCGCAGATCTCTCCCTCGGAGGGGTCAAAAAAAGTTCCCCTGGTAAATCCCTTCTTAATAACGTTCCCTTAAAAAAACTCATCTCTGATAATTGTCATTTTGAAAATATCCAGAAAAATTTGGAAAAGAAAAAGTTTCGAGGTTTGGCCGTCTCTGCGCTCGACTATTTTTCCACATGCACCATTACGTTCATACAATCCCAAGAAGAACTTCCCCTTTGGAGGCGCGCTCGACGACAAGCTGAAAGAAGCACACTCACCGCTGAACATATTCTGGCGTCTTCTGCGATCCCCCTTTTGTTTCCCCCAGTCTCTCTTGATAATCGCTACTTTGGTGATGGGTGTATTCGCAATCAGTCCCCTTGCGGCCCTGCCATCAATATGGGGGCTCAAAAAATTATCGCCATTGGGGTTCGCAGTCGCCAAGAAATTTGCTACAGCTCTCCAGATATCAATCGAAATCAATCGCCCACTGTCGGGCGGGTTGTGAGTGTTTTACTCAATGCAGTCATGATGGATGGAATGGAGATGGATATGGAGCGCCTTGAGCGGATCAACACGAACATCTCAAAACTCTCTGAAATCGAAAAGAAAAACCTCACGGTTCGATTCATTGATCATCTTTGGATATCGCCCTCTGTCGATATTGCTGAAATTGCCGCGCAGAAAGTAAATAAACTTCCGCAGATGATTCGCTATCTCTTGAAAGGCTTAGGATCCCTTCAGGATGCCAGCGAAATCGCAAGCTTCCTTCTTTTTGAACCCTCATATTGTGAAAAGCTTATCGAGATTGGTTTTGAAGATGGCATGAAACAGAAAGAGCAGATTCGTCGCCTGCTCTCTTCCCCTTAAATCTCGACTTGAATCCCTACTTCAATAACCTGATTCGGCGGAATACGGAAAAAGGCTGTGGGTCTTTGTGCGTTCTTCGACATTACAGCAAACAAGCGCTCTCGCCAATGAGGCATTTGCGGCTCTTCTGTACGTCGTGGCCCCTTGTCTGCAATGATAGTCTCGCGTCCCAGAACAAAAGTGGTTTCATTTACATTGAAGTTAATATCTCGTTGGCGGCAAGCTTCCAAAATATGTTTCATCTTTGGAGTTTCCATGAATCCGTAATAAGCCAAGATACGGTACATATTCGGAATAACTTCTTGAATGGAGATTCTTTCATTTTTCGACACAAACGGCACTTCTCGAGTTTGAATCGTTAGGATTGCCACTCGTTGATGAAGCACTTTGTTGTGTTTCAAATTATGCAACAAAGGCACTGGAACCCCCCAAGGGTCTCCGGTCATATAGATCGCCGTTCCTGGCGCTCGCAATGGAGGCTCACGGAGAAGCTTCTGACAAAAATCCTCAATGGGCATTGAACGTTCTTTCAAACGTCGGAACAAAACCTGACGCCCCTTTTGCCAAGTCGTCATCAAAAGATAAATGACCGCTCCGATCACTAAAGGCACCCAGCCTCCGTGAGAGACCTTGCGAATGCTGGCTCCAAAAAACGCAAGATCCATAATCAAAAAGGCCCCAAAAATTCCGGAGGCCTTCAATAAACTCCAGTTCCATTTTTGCCGAGCCACCTCGTAAGCTAGAATAGTGGTAATGACCATTGTCGCCGTGACAGCAATCCCGTATGCGGCCGCTAAATTACTTGAAGTCTTAAAGGTGAGCACCAACCAAATAACGCCCACAAAAAGAGCCCAGTTAACTGCAGGAACGTAAATCTGACCGATCTCTTGACTGGACGTATGAACAATGGAAATACGAGGACAGAACCCCAACTGAATGGCCTGACGAGTGATCGAAAAGACCCCCGAAATCAAAGCTTGTGATGCAATCACCGTCGCCATGGTCGCAAGAATAACCATCGGCAGAAGCGCCCACTTCGGGGCTAATAAATAAAACGGATTTGAAATCGCTTCAGGATTATTTAATAACAAAGCACCCTGACCAAAATAATTTAAAGTCAAAGCCGGTAAAGCAACAAAAAACCAAGCCAGGCGAATCGGTCTTTTTCCGAAGTGCCCCATATCCGCATAAAGAGCTTCCCCTCCGGTAACAACCAGGAAGACAGAACCTAGAACAATGAAACCATGCCACCCATTGCGCATGAAAAATTCAATAGCGTGGTGAGGTAACAGTGCTTCAAAGATATGAGGATTTTCAATCATTCCATTGATCCCCAAGGCAGCTAAGGCCGTGAACCAAACCAACAAAAGAGGTCCAAAGATCACACCGATTCTTCCTGTACCGTATTTCTGCATCAAGAAAACAGCGTTAATAACAAAGATCGCCAAAGGAATAATGAAAGGCTCAAAGCTGGGGGCCACATAGGTCAAACCTTCCATCGCAGAAAGAACCGAAATAGCCGGAGTGATCACTCCATCACCATAGAGGAGAGCGGCGCCAAAAAGTCCTAGAATCGTCATGATCCAGCGGCGCTGAGTGACGTCCTTACTCATCTGACTTCTTACCGCCAAGGCCATCAAAGAGAGGATTCCTCCCTCACCCCGGTTGTCGGCCCTCATCACATAGGCCATATACTTAATGCAGATAACTAAAATCAATGTCCAAAAAATCAATGAAAGAATGCCGATAACGTTTTCTGGAGTAGCAGCAAGGCCGTATTCCCCAAAACATTCACGAAGGGCATAGAGAGGGCTCGTACCGATGTCCCCAAAGACCACACCCAAAGCGCCTAAAGAAAGCATTAAAATATTATTATTTTTACTGTGATGGCCCGGATTTTCGATACAAGGAACCCCGTCTAAAGTTTTAAGAACAAGACGTAAGTTTAGATAAAAACCGAAGCCTTGTCAGCTTGCTCCCTAAAAAAATGACGCATCCCCACTCATTGCAAGAAGTTTAATTGCCTTCATTTTGGGCTTTTTGAGATCATAGAGGCATGAAACCAAGATCGATATTTCGCTCTAAATGGTTATTGGCAGCCCTCTTGATCATCGGATTGATCTATTTTGAGGGCCGCGTCCATGAAAGACTTATCAACCGAGAGCCTACGGCTGCTTCTTTTTCTCAATAACGGCATTGGCGTCGATTTTAAAAGAACTCAATGCTTGAGTGAACTTTTGAAACCCTTGAGCCTGCTTAAGAAGAAGTTGTTTGATAGTCTCATCCTGGGGCTGCCCCTCAGCATTAAGAATTTTATGCACCCCCATAATAAAAACACGCTCGGGATACACGTAAGCATTTCTATATCCGAATATTTGTTGCAAATGTTCGACCGGACGAAGGGCTCCAAACATCCCTCCTAAACCCACGAAACAAACCGGACGAAACTCAAAGGACTCTGGAAACTTCAAGTGATCAATGAAGTATTTTAAAATTCCCGGCATAGATCCATTGTATTCCGGAGAAACCACAATCAATCCATCACTTCCAAGAACTTTATCAAGATAAGGCTTCAGTCCTTCAGAGGGTTTTCCATAGTGAATATCTTGATGAAGATGGGTCTTCATCTCTTTAAGATCAATAATCTCTACAGTTTCGCCTAACTGTTGATAGATGGTTTGGATGTATTTGGAAACTTTCAAGGTATTGGAGTCAGGACGATCCGTTCCGGCTATAATGTATTTCATTGAGTAATTCTCCTAGACAAAGTCATATACATTTCGCTGTAATAAAGCACAAGAGTCAACTGTGAGGAGCACATCTGTGGCGCACCCAAAAATTTGGTTTATTCTGAGCGAAGGTCAGGTCAATGGACCCTTCGACCAAGATGAAATTGAGACCCGCTTACCAACAGCTAAAGATCCCCAGATATGGGGACGAGGTCAATCTGAATGGGCTGCTCCCACGCGTTGGCATCAAATATTAAAGGAACTCGGGGCAGCCACCCCTCCTTCCAACGAGATCCAAGTCCTCTGGAAAGTTCGCGTTGAGGGCCAAGAAAAAAATCCTCTTAAGTATTCCGAACTCATCTCTTATCTAAAAACGCTGAAGGACTTTTCGGCCGTCGATATTTCTCACGACAACGGTCCTTGGAAAGAAGTCTACTCGGTTCCACGCGTTGTGGAGGATCTTGGGATCAGTCGACGCTCTCACCCACGCGTTCCGATTGTTGGTACACTGGCCTGCGAAAGTCCCAAGGGCAGTTTCTCATGCCGGGTGATTTCAATTAGCGAAGGTGGTTTAGGAATAAACGATGCCAAAAACCTGCAAATTGGCGAACGTTTTAAGGCAACCCTCACGAGTCCTAATTTGTTTATCACCATAAATACCACCTGCGAGGTGGTTTATGTGGGGAACGACGGTTACGCAGGGCTGCGCTTTTTGGGGCTTCCCGCCGAGTTTAAAAGCTCGATCATCGAATACGTAAATAAGTTTGCGACCGCTTAAAAAGTACAAGTGGCCTAAACTAAAAAGCTGTGCTCTTCTAGAAAGAACATGAAGAGGCTCTTTTTTTTCATCTCCATTCTTGTTTTAACTTCAACAACGGAAGCGCGACGCTCTACGGAGTGGAGCCTCAATCTTGATGGCAAATTCGATTACATCTACTTCCCCGAATCTTACGGAGAAGAAACCAACCAAGACCTCTCAAGATTAGAGTTAGACCCCATTTATAAATGGAAATATTTAGATTCCTGGCGCTTCTATGTAAGACCCACCTTTGTCGCGGACCCCAACAACAAGTCCGAAGAAGAAAGATATTTCTTCGACGCCAGCGAAGCCTATCTTCGCTACCAGACAGAGACATTTTCCTTACAAGCGGGAAGCAATATCTTTTCCTGGGGTGTCACCGACGGGTACAATCCCTTGGATATTTTAAACTCGAAGCAGTATTTTGATCCCCTCCACAGTCGAAAACTGGGAGCACCTTCTATTGCACTTTCTCAGGCCTGGGATATTTGGGATTACGATCTCGTTTATATTCCGCAAAACCGGGGAGCTACAATGCCAGGTTCACACAGCCGTTGGCTTCCTCGAGATGTTTTTGTACCACAAACTCCCGATAATGATTTGATCTTGTTACTTCCGGAATCATTACGTTACAACTATGCGTCTCGCGAAAATTTGGATCATGCCTTGGATCACAACGCGGCTTTTCGACTTCAGCACCATGGAAGCATTCTCGACCTCAGTTTAAGTTATTACGAAGGGGTCGCATCCTTTCCTTTGGTACAACCCGTCGTCACAGGGACTGTTGTTCAGGTTTCCCCTAAAACAGTGATCCGCGTCGATCCTGACGTCACTTTAAACACCAAAAATTATCGCTTACGCCAAGGCGGCCTTTCTTTAGTTAGCAATCAATGGGATTTTCTTTTTAAATATGCGGGCAGTTACTCCCAAAGCATGGGCGATGATCCTCTTTTGCCAGGCTGGACCCACGAGAACGTCTTGGGATTAGAGAAGACTTTTAATATTGGTACAGAGGGACTTTTGATTGCCGTCCTCCAACACTCGTTCATTTTCTCAGAAAAAGAAAACGACTCAAATCTGTCTGTTATAGAAATCTTTCGCAACGCTTGGATGTTGGGCGGAAAAATGACCTGGAAAGAAGTTTGGAATTTTTCTTTCTTGGGACTTTACGATGTCAATCACAGCAGTCACTTTGTCGAGTTCAGCATGGGGCGCAGATTCCTGGATCAATGGGTGTTCTCTCTGACTGCGGATTTAATAGCGGGTTCCAGCGACACGCCGCTAGGGGTGTATGAAAAAAATGACTCCTACACCCTCTCGCTCTCAAGATCCTTTTAAGGGGCCAACTGAAAGACGATGTCTTTACCCGATGGTGCTAGCATTTTATGAATCGTCAATGAAATCCCATCTGCGACGGGGATCTTGGGAAGCGCGACGCTCACGGTCTTTCCGTCCAATGAACTGACAATGCGATCGCGAATCGTGTTCGAAGAGAATCGTCGCGAAGGATTGTACCTGTTAACATAAACATTATCCCAAGAAGAACTTAAAGAAAGCGTGGGGTTTACGAACGTCGCCTGCGCTTGCCCCCCACTCACCTTGAGCTGAACATTTGAAGTAAAAGGCAGTGAAAAATTCATGAAGGACACGTAGGCATTCTCTTTTGGTGCCATCATCTTAGAATAAAGAGGTGCTTTCACTTGATAACGTAATCCATCCCCCTGAATACTGATGTCTTTATTTGAATACACATCAAATTTAAATTTAGAAGACTTCGGATACTTCATCAACTCAGGCCAAATAAAAAATTGAACCAGTCGAGACTTCATCACGCTCGAAAAACCAGGAATCCTATCGGACGTGACCTGATGCAACCACGAGTTTGCAGAGTAAGAACGCAACAAAACCTCTTTGAGAAAATCCTTCGGTAAACGCAACTGAGCTTGCGAGACACTTTCTGAATCTGTGGCCGCAGAAAGGGTTAATATCTTTAACGCCTGATCCTGGGCTCGTAAAAACTCAATCTCCAATTGTCCTTTCAGTTTGGCACCGTTTTCTCCGAGATCTCTGTATTCATCAACTTTCATAAGAAGTCGAATATCGGGACGCACAGCAATTAATTGTCGCGCTTGAGAGTAATCAAATTGAAAACTCTGAAGAGACTCTTGAACATATTTCTTTATCAATTCTTTCTGAGGTTCGACGAATCGAACCGAATCATTGGCAATCTTGTTGATCTCTGCCTTTATCAGCTCTTCAAATCCTTCCACACCTTCACACTGAAATCCTTGAGCCACCCAACT
>JANJTG010000521.1 GCA_024711265.1 Bdellovibrio sp.
CCCTGGAAGTCGAAAGAGTACTTTTCAGTTTTATCCAATCGATAATGAAGAGTGACTTCAGATTCATCCGTATTGTATTCGGTGGTGGGGCCCGTGAGATCGGCGCGAACATAACGGTTCTTTTTCAGAAACTCGCGGGACCTCTTTTGAAGTTCCACCAAGGACCCTTCAGTAAAGGGATCATTAACATAAGAGCTAAGTTCCTTAGCCAATTTTTTGTTTAAGTCATTGTTGGGACTTTGAATAAGAATATTCTTAATCTGCGTTTGCTTGTTTTCGCTGACTTTGACGGCGTCACCGACCCGGTCATCAGCTTCAGGGGGCATTTCGATGTCGACGATCGTATTGAGGAAGCCTTTTTCTTTGTAGGCCTGGCGAATTTTTTCGCCTCCTTCGATTAAGTCCTGCTGGTCGAAAACATCTCCGGCTTTGACTCCTAAAAGATTTTCAACCTCCGCATTCGAAAGATTTTTTACGCCAGAAAACTTTACGTTTGAAATGCGTCGCGTTTTTAGAAACTCCAAGCGGTAGGGGGTGCCGTTGCCATCATCTAAAACACGGATGCTTTCATACTGAGGTTTGAGTTGCAGATAGCGGATGACCTCATCAACCTGCTCTAAACTTAACTTGTCTTTTTCAAGTTGTGGGAATCTTTTTAAAAGATCAGTCTGCATTTCAACGGGAAGATTTGAATACTTCAAGGTCTTCTTGGCCCACGCAGGTACGCACAAGCTGACGGCCGTCGCCAGTGTGAAAAGAGCAAAAAGGGATGAAGACTTATGCATTATTTAAACTCCCTCTTAAACTCAAGATCCAGACCGAAAATACTTTGTGAGGCCGGTTGGGTTGTTTGGATCGTGGTGTTTTCTTCGACTCCGCGACTTTCAAAAGACCCGATCGCCGTGATATTACTGTTAATGAGGTATTCTAACTTCAAGTCATAAGACTGAGTGTCTCCCACGGGACGGCTTCCAGACACTTTCACGCGCTCAGAAAGGCGACGACTCAAAGTGATTTTAGGCACACTGATATTCCGAGTGGAATCGTACTGAGAAGTCACTTGCAGATTCAAACCCAAAGTACTTTCCAGTTGTTTGCTGATAGGTTTCGCCAAAACCGCTCCGCCAATTTCAACACCCAACTGTTCGGCCTGTTGGCGTGATTGAAGATTTTGATCCATCGTCGAGGACGTCACCCC
>JANJTG010000336.1 GCA_024711265.1 Bdellovibrio sp.
GCCAGCGGTTATAGTAATACGGCATATAGTACGTCATCCCCAACCGCAGCTTGCTCAACAGTTTCGCAAACAAGAACATGCACCAATGGGACGATGAGTGGAAGTTATGCGAATACCTCCTGTGCGAGTGGCTGTACCGGAACGCCCTGGGGTAATGTTGCTAGTGGATATAGCAATACTGCGTATCAGTCTTCCGCACCCGCTGGGGCTTGTAGTGGGCAGACAAGAACTTGTACCAATGGAACAATGAGTGGGACGTACACTGCGCCAACATGTACACCAGCGGTGACCGTAAGGTATTACCCTAATTTTGCCGCTGGAAAAGAGTTGGCTAAAGATGGGGATATCAGTACCTATGCAACGACAACGACCTCAGGAGGAACTGCATATTCTTTTAATGTATTTTGGAATATTCCGAAGCCGACAGAGTACGCGGGGAGAACGATCACAAAGATTCGATACTATGCCAAAATTGCCATGACTGGTGGTCAGTGTTATACAGGCTTGATGGAGGCCAGTACGAAATGGCGAGTTAAAGTTGGGAGTTCATCCTATGTTAATAGTTGGACGGAATCTCCTGCCTTACCAGCAACTAGCACTGGATTTCCATGTGATACTGTTCAGGTGAGGGATGTCACTGCACTAGTTAATATTCCGGTAAGCACTATCTACGGAACTAATCTATTTTACCCCGTAGAGACGCTCTTTCAAACGAGTCTTGGGGGATATGATCATACGACTAGAGCCTATGAAGTTTTTATCGAAGTGACATATCAAGCATTATAGAAATGTGTGTATAGAGAACTCCTTTGAAATTTTGTACAAGAAAAAAATCGTTTAGGCACATTTTGATGCATCTTAAGACACAAATACACAGAAAGAAGCAGGGGGCTGACTTTAGTGCATCATTGTGTACGCCGATAGCTGCTTACTAGGGGAGATCGACACGGTAGTCGGGCAGCACTCTATTTGGGGGGGGTGAATCTTGAAACCTTGTAATTTGAAACGCAGTTCTATTTTTGTACCATTCACAATAGCGGCTTTGTTGGTGGTATTTGGTTTTCAAAATTGCGCCAGACCCGAGTTTTCTTTTGATGTAGCCTCACGTTCAGTCGCCTTGGATGTGAAGTCCAGTCAAGCTCCAATATGTGGTGAAGAAAATCTTTTTTCAGTCGATATTGCTATTAACGATCATGAAAAGTTTCATTGTCTTGATGAAACTAAGCTTTCTAAAGATGTGACCGAGGGGGCGGTGTGTGAGTCCGGGCCAGTCGTGAAAGCTTTCCAGGTCATGAGCAAAGTTCCACAAGACTGTGAAAGAACAACGATGTGTGGAGTGGCGCCCGTTTCGACAGAAAAGAAATATGAAGATGGAAAAATTGTATATACGTTGAAGTATCAGAATCTTCCTCTAGGCTGCGAAGGGAAGGTAAAAGTCATTAAGACCGAGTCATTGCTGGTTGAAAGCGAGCAGCAAGTGAATGTGGAGGTTCCCGCCTGCAGCTACTGTCAATTCGAGTCAAAATATACATGTGGATATTGCAACGCTCCCAAAAGTTGTACCACCCCTTGGGGCAGCGTTCTGGCCCATGGCGCCTCTGTCAACGGAGCGGCTTATGGGGTGGTGCCTTACAATCAAGAGTGTTCTTTTCAACAGCTATCCTGTAATGATGGGGTTCTGTCTGGGAATGCGACCACATATAGGTTCGCAACTTGTTCAAAGCAATCCCCCAAAGTCTGCACCACTCCTTGGGGAGAGGTATTAGCACATGGGGGGGTGATCGCGGCGGCAGCAAGGTCTTCAGTACCTTTCGGACAGACTTGCGCCTATCAGAATGTTGGCTGTACGGACGGCCTTTTGTCGCCAAATTCGTCAGTATATAAATATAGAAGTTGCGTGGTTCAGGGAGCAACGAATTGTACGACCCCCTGGGGGGCGAGTCTTGGCCATGGTTCTTCGGTTGACGCATTTACAACATCATCCGTTTCGTTCGGACAAAGCTGTTCTTCTCAAAAGATAACATGCAGTAGTGGAAGCCTTTCCGCCAATTCTGCAAGTCATAGATACGCTAGTTGCGTAGTCAATGCTCCTGCAAGCTGTACTTCGCCCTGGGGCACTGTGCCCAGCGGATATAGTAATAAGGCGTATCTGTCGTCGGCCCCTGATGGGCCTTGTAGTGAGCAAATAAGAACTTGTACTAATGGAATAATGAGTGGGACGTACACCGCAACAACATGTACTCCGGCGGTAACTGTGAGGTATTACCCTAGTTTTCCTGATGGCAAAGACCTGGCCAAAGATGGAGATATCAATACCTATGCGTCGGCATCGACCTCAGGAGGAACTGCATATTCTTTTAATGTATTTTGGAATATTCCGAAGCCGACAGAGTACGCGGGGAGAACGATCACAAAGATTCGATACTATGCTAAGTATTATATCGGCAACAGTGGCCACTGCTATACAGGTTTGATGGAGGCCAACACGAGATGGCGCGTTCAGGTCGGAGCTTCATCTTTTGTAGACAGCGGGACTTCATCTCCAGCATTGTCGCCACAGAAGCTAGGATTTTCCTGTGAAATAGATCAAGTGACTGACGTTACTTCTCTGGTAAATATTCCGGTGGATAGTATTTATGGCCCTAGATTGTTTGTTTATGCTGATACTGTCTTTAGATTGAAAAATGGGGGGTATGACCATACGGGAAGAGCTTATGAAGTATTTATTGAGGTGACGTATCAACTACTATAAACGCATTCGTTCAGACTTTATGGAGATTTCGATGGGAAGCCACTGGGTGGAACTTCATTCGATTATACATGCCGGTTCAAAAAAAGTGTGCCTGACAATAGTCAAGGGCGACACAGTTGAGACTGTGAACTGAGCTTCTTAACCTAAAACCTTTACTGAGTGTGTGTCGATGTCCATAAAGAAAATCGGCAGAACTCCGATAGTATAGCTTAGGAAGCAACTTGTAATGGAACAAGTCGGACAGTTTCAAATTCTCAAACCCTTAGCTTCAGGCGGGATGGCGGATATCTTTTTGGCAAAAAAGATAGGGGATAGCTCGTCCCAAGTGTTTGTCATAAAAAAAGTGACGGCCA
>JANJTG010000535.1 GCA_024711265.1 Bdellovibrio sp.
ACACCGACGGCGTATCCAGCAGCACGATGATGTCCAGGCAGGTGCCAGGCCTGTTCTTCGTCGGCGAAGTCCTCGACGTCACCGGCTGGCTGGGCGGATACAACTTCCAGTGGGCCTGGGCCAGCGCCCACGCCGCCGGCCAGTCCGCCTGAAGCAAATGAACCAGGTTCATTTGCTTCGCATTTGCTTCGCGACCCCTGCGGGGCGGTTCTGACGTTCACCCTGTGACCAACCCACGCGGAGCAGGCAAACGATGGACAGGATTTCCCTAGGCGTGGCCGGTTTGCTGGCCCTTTCCCCGGTGGCCGTGCAGGCCGGGGCCGCGGACGACGGCCAGGTGATGATCGTGCTCGATGCCTCGGGCTCGATGTGGGGCCAGATCGACGGCAAGCCCAAGCTCGAGATCGCCCGCGAAACCCTGGCCACGGTGCTGCGCGACACGCCGCCGGACATGGCCCTGGGCCTGGTCGCCTACGGCCACCGCGAGAAGGGCAACTGCGGCGACATCGAGCTGGTGGTGCCGGTGCGCACCGGCAACGCCGCTGGCATCGCCAGCGCCGCCGCCGGGATGAAATTCCTGGGCATGACGCCGCTCTCCGACGCCGTCGCCCGCGCCGCCACCGAGCTGCGCTACACGGAGAAGAAGGCCACCGTCATCCTGATCACCGATGGCCTGGAAACCTGCAAGGCCGACCCCTGCGCGCTGGGCAAGGAGCTCGAGTCCGCCGGCGTGGACTTCACCGCGCACGTGGTCGGCTTCGGCCTGAGCGCCGAGGAAGGCAGGCAGGTGGCCTGCCTGGCCGAGAACACGGGCGGGCGCTACCTCGCCGCCAACGACGCCGCCGCGCTGGCCGCGGCACTCACCGAAACCGTGGTCGAGGCGCCGCCCGCGCCGCCCCTGCCCGAAGCCAGCCTGCAGGCGCCCGATGCGGTGCCGATGTCCTCGCGTTTCGAGGTGTCCTGGACCGGACCGTCCGACCGCTACGACGAAGTGCAGGTGTTCGACCCGGCCGGCAACGGCGGGCG
>JANJTG010000372.1 GCA_024711265.1 Bdellovibrio sp.
ATCATTGAGCCACCCAACTTCCGGGAAGCCAAGAAAGATCAACCGACTCTACCTGAATTCCCGCTTTCACATTCTCAACTTGAGGAGAAAGAACGACGGAAAAAGAGCCCTGCCCGGGCTGAAGATTCAGCACCACATCCTTACACTGTACCTGAACTCGAAATCGACCAATAATGCCTCCCACAACCCGCTCCACCACATGATCGACCGATACTTCACCCATATGGAGTTCCGCTTGTAAGTTCTTTGAACTCAATTTTAAGATACTCTGAGAATCATCCAGAGAGGGTTTTTGCAGAAGTGTCTTAACTTTCAACGAAAGTTGGCGAATTCTTACGGGGACCTCCTGAGCATTCACCTGCTGATCAGGAAATTGCCAGTTTGCCTGGAATTCTTTATTCACGAGGCTTTCCCATTTCTTTTCAATCAAATGTTGTTGAAACTGTCTAGGTAGGGTCAATTCAAATTCTGAATTTATTTGCGATTTTGAAAATGCATGTGAAGATATAAAGAATGTAATCAGCGCAGCCGATAGGCCCTTCGTCGTTATCCATCTTGTGTTTGTCATCGTGTTCCCCGTCATCATGTTTTTAATATACGGCTAAGCGTGAAGTTTCTAAAGGAACTTAACAAAGAAGAATCGAAAGAAGACATTGTTATGAAGAATTTTAAAAATGAAGATTTGAAGTTTCCCGTTTTCGTCAAAAGACTCTCCATTTCATCTCTTCTTCTAGTCTTCGCACTGACTCTACTAAGTCTTTTTGCTCTTCCCCGCCTGCAAACTCAGTACAGTCTAAAGCAATTTCTTCCTCAGGATAATCCACTTCTAAAAAGAGACGAACACACACGACAACTCTTTCAACTTCCAGAAGCTCAACCTTTTATTATTACAGCAAAGATTTCCAGCGACAGCGAGACCTGGTTTGAAAAAGATAAAATAGAAAGCCTAGCAAGACTCACAGATTTGTTGGCCCACTTTCCCGGTGTGCGCAACACTCTGAGTGTTGCCTCTGTTC
>JANJTG010000379.1 GCA_024711265.1 Bdellovibrio sp.
TTTCATAATACCTTCCTATCCCCTCTGGGACATACCACAAAAGTCTATGTCGAGGACTTCGGACACGCAAGTCCCAAACCGATCCTCACAAGAGCTTTATCCTAGATGTGAAACCCCATTTATTTGCATTTAAAAATGAGCATGATTGAAATCTCTTCGAGCTACCAATCCTTTAAATGTCTGCATGCGCAAATTAATCCTTACGCCGAGGAACTCTGGCTTTTGGCGTTAAATTCACAAATGGAACTGATCAAAAAAGAAATGCTGTTTCGCGGAACTGCAGATCACTGTTTGATTCATCCGCGCGATATCTTTCGAACGCTCATTTTATGCAACGCCAGTTCCTTCGTCTTGGCGCACAATCATCCCAGCAATCACGCCCTTCCATCAGAACAAGACCTGATCCTCACACGCAAAATCCATCAACTTGCAACCCTGTTTCAGATTCCTCTGAACGACCATCTGGTGATAACTCCCCACCAATACTACAGCATGGCGGATCATGGACATTTCAAAAAATGGAGAAAGAACTCAGCTCGATGGCTCTACTGAACAGAGCCCGTACCTGAACCGAAAAGATTCATTTCATTCTGACGAATCGGAGTCACAGAAATGACCCGACTTAAATCCTCACTCAAAATCACTTTGTAACCACCACGACGTGCGTTTTCAATAAACTGCCGCGCATATTCTTCTTTGTAGGCCTGGGAGTACTCACTCATTTGCTGGGCATTGAACAACTCCCTCTGCACGATATCGTGAGGGCTCATAGACTCTTCACGGCGATCGCCTCGTCCCAGTTCATTGGCCAACTCCGCCGCTCGATTGTCACCGGAAAGATCCAAGCGCCCATCATTGGCGTAAGCTCTTTGTGGCTCTGTTTGATTAAAGTCCGAATTCAAAAGGCGCGCATTTTCTAGCTGCATTCTTTGGCGCTCCAGCTCCATGCGTTCGTTGGTCAGCATCAGATGTTTGTTCACAGCCTTTTCGAATTTTTCTGACTTGACCGTTGGTGACGGCTTACTTGATTTGCCGGATTCTTCCGACCCCAAATAAGCAAAGATCAACCCTGCCGCCCCAACAAAGAGAAGCAAAGCTAGCAACATGGACTTTTCTTTTTGTGACGTCTTGGATGCCATAGGGTTCTTATCGGATTTTTCAGTTCAATCCTTAACAATAAAGAGACTT
>JANJTG010000431.1 GCA_024711265.1 Bdellovibrio sp.
GCGGCGGGCTGCAGATGGCCCCGCCGGTGAAGGTCCCCTTGAGGTCGGTGCAGTCCTTCTCGGCGTCGGCGACCTTCCACGCCCCGAGGTAGTCCTTGCACTCGCTCACGCGGCTCTGGGGGCCGGTGTAGGCACAGTGCCCGATGCGCACGTCGGACAGGGTGGGCTCGGTGCTCGTGCCGCAAGCACTGAGAATGACCAGAGAAAAGGGGAGCAGGGGGCGGTGGAACATGGTGGACGACCTTTCGCGAATGTCAGCCCTTACGCGCTGGAACACCGTTCGTTTCAGGCGTGTTCGAATGCCCACCAGGCGCGCGGTGCTCCTGTTGAGCGTCCTGGCCTCCTTCGCCCTCGCCACCGACCGGGTCAAGGAGGTCCGCGCCCGCCGCGCGGCCGACGTGAAGGCGCTGCTCGAGCAGGCCGGCCTCCCGTCGCCGGTCGACGAGGTCTACCTGCGCGCCTTCAAGCAGGAGCGCCAGCTCGAGCTCTGGGCCGGCCGGCGCGGGCAGCCGCTGGTGCTGGTGAAGACGTACCCGTTCTGCGCCGCGTCGGGCGAGCTCGGCCCCAAGCGCAAGGAGGGCGACCTGCAGGTGCCCGAAGGGCTCTACGAGGTGCCCGAGTTCAACCCCACCTCCAACTTCCACCTCTCGATGAAGGTCTCGTACCCCACCGCGAGCGACCGGGTCCGCAGCGACCCGGCCCGGCCCGGCGGCCTCATCTACCTGCACGGCAGCTGCGCGAGCATCGGCTGCATCGCCATCGAAGACGAGCCCATCGAGGAGGTCTACCTCGTCAGCCTCGACGCCCGGCGCCGGCCGATCCGCTTCGACATCTTCCCCATGAAGCTGACCGACGAGGCCCTGGCCGCGAACGCCGAGGCGCCGCACGCGGGCCTGTGGAAGGAGCTCGCGCCCGCCTGGGCGGCCTTCGAGAAGACGAAGCGCCCGGCGAAGTTCAAGGTGGACCCGGTGACCGGCGCCTACGGCGTCGCGGGGGCCTCGCGCTGAGCTACGGCGTGACGGTCACGCCCCAGCCGTCGGCGTAGAGCGCCGCGGCCATGGGCCCCGCGTACTCGGTGCCGATGCCGGCCAGCCCGTCGCGAATGAGGACCTTCAGCTTCGGCAGCGCCGTCGCCGCGACGTGGGCGGCCTGCTCCTCGGGAGGCCGCGTCTCGGTGATGAGGTACTCGGCGTCGAGGTGCCACACGTCGGCGTAGACGCGCACGCCGCGGGCCTTCACGCGCGCCGCGAGGTCCTTCACGTAGCCCGGGTCTCCGTGGAGCCAGGGGATGGGCAGCGTCGTGTTCTCGAGCAGCGCCACGCCCTCGTCGGCGCTGGTGATGCGGGGCATGAGCGTCACCTCCGGCAGCGCGGCGTGCACCTGCGCGAGCACGTCCGGGCTGCCGTCGAAGAAGAGCAGCCGCCGCTGCGCGCCTTTCTCCCGCACCAGGGCGAAGAAGGGGTCGAGGGCGCCAGACTTGTAGTCGATCATCAGGGTGACGGCCGGGGCGGCGTCGAGCAGCTCGCCGAGCGTGGTGAGCCGGCAGCGCAGCGGGTCCGGCGAGGTCCCTTCGCAGCGCGGGTCCGTCACCGTGAGCGACCGGAGCTCCGGGAGCGTGAGCTCGCTCACCTTCGTCCGCCCGGGGAACTTCGTCTCCGCGTCGGTGGTGCGCTCGAGATCGCTGTCGTGGTTGAGCACCACCACCCCGTCGGCGCTCACCTGGGTGTCGATCTCCAGCATGGGCACGCCCGCGTCGGCACAGGCGAGGTAGGCGGCGAGGGTGTTCTCCGGCTCCTGCACCAGGCCGCACTTGCCGCGGTGCGCGGAGTACATCGGCCAGGTGCAGGCGGGGTCGTGCAGGCAGGCCTCGGGGGTGACCACGGTGCGCGTCGGCCCCGGGGGCGTGGCCGGGCCGCAGGCCAGCAGGAGTGCGAGGGAAGTGAGGACCAGGCGCATGGCGCGGCCATACCACCGGGCCGGCTGGCCGTGGTGTCTGCGGGGCCAACATGTTGGAATCACGTCGCTTGAGCCACGCGGGGAACTCACAATTCGGGCCGGTGTCTCAGCCCCTCGCCGGGTCGCTCCGATGACCGACGACCGGCGGGAGGAAGACGACGTGCCGAGCGACGTGCTGGAGCTCCCAGTTCAGGCCGTGAGCGACGAGCTGCCCCCGGCCCGGGCCGTCGAGGCCAGCAACCCGGAGCACCTCCTCATCGCCCGCCTGCGCCGGCGCGACCCCGCGGCCTTCGAGCTCCTCGTGCGCACCCACCAGGACCGCGTCTACGACTTCTGCGTGCGCATGCTGGCCGACCGCGAGGAGGCCTTCGACATCACCCAGGAGATCTTCATCAGCATCCACCGGCACATGGACAAGTTCCGCGCCGACGCGAAGCTGACGACCTGG
>JANJTG010000128.1 GCA_024711265.1 Bdellovibrio sp.
TACACTTACTTTGGCTACTCAACTCCACTCTCGTTCTATTCTACGGGCGAACAAAAACTTTATATCTTAGGGGGCGTCAACGGAGATGTTAAGGCCTCGGATACTGACCACTTCGACGATTCTGTCATTTTGCATGAATATGGACATTTTCTCGAAGACGTTTATGGCAACTCCCAATCTCCAGGGGGTTCCCACTCAGGAAATTTCGTGATTGATCCGCGCCTATCGTGGAGCGAGGGCTGGGCCAACTATTTCCAAGCCGCCGTGTTGACGGGCGCTGATGCTCGCGACAACTCTCTAACCGAAGATAGCATGCCCCCCACCAAACGATATCACTATTACGTCGACACCTACGGTTATAAGGGCAGCTCCAAATACGGAATCGGCATCGCCTTCAATCTGGCTGAAATTGGAACCAGTGCCACCTACGACCCCGTCGGCACACACCCCCAGGACACGGGAATCTTCAGAGAAGTTTCGATCGCCCGCACATTATATAAATCCACTCGTAATGTGGCTTCGGTTTACCCGGACACAGGCTCCACCAAAAAAGGCGGCGGTGTGGCCTTTAGTAATATCTGGAAAGTTTTTGCGGGGGAAGACACCAATGGCTACAATCATCTCACTCCGCTTTCTTATAGTTTCCCCAATAAGACAATCTATCCCATTCCCAGCGCGGGGCTTTTTCATTGGCTCCTTACTCAAAACGGGGTTAGCGGAACCGAGTGGACCAATATCCTGACTGAAGAACGACAAACTGTAGGCACGAAAGATTACGCCTACTACCTGAGCCCCGCCACTTGCAGTGCCGTGACCTTTACAAATAGCGCCCAAGAAAAAGGAATGTCGGCGGATGACCCCATCGTTCGTTCGGATCTTCAGATGAATAATGACTTCTATCTTTACTATCACAATGGCTCCAACTCGAATCTTCGTCTGGACTACTCGACAACTGGAACTGCGATGGACTTGGATTTAATTCTTTACTATGGAACTTATGCCTACTTCGAAGACTCCTATTGGTATGCTGGCAAGTCTTCCCCCTACATTGCAAAATACAGTCGCACCGTCGGCAGCAGCAGCGAACAAATCAACCTCAGCGGTCTGCCTGCTGGTTTTTATATGTTGAATGTAAAGGTGAATATGTACGGCAAAAGTTCTCAGACAGGAACCGCCAGCTACACCATTAAAAAGGATGGGACTCAACTATGCGGAACAGAACGACCCTGACCGTAATCCTCTTCGGTCTTATCATTGGAATTTCAGGGGCCGCCTATGTTAAAGACAAGGCGAAAAGCCAACGAAACCCAGCCTCTGTCAGCGGAAAAAAAATCTGGATGCCCACTCCTTTGGGAAAACATCTGGCTTTACTAAAAGTAGAAATCACCTCGCCCGAATTGATTCCCGAAAGCGGTTCTGACGAAGTCACTCTGGTCGGGCGAATTCTTGTAAATCAGGAGTTGCAAGGGGATCTCTCTTATTCCTGGAGTTTGCCCGAGGATGTGCAAGTCCTTGAAGGACAAATCAGTGATAGTTTTCCAAACGTGAAGCCCGGACAAATTGTAGAAGTAAAACTCACCGTCAGCGGCTTTAACAAAGAAAAACAAAGACTGATTTCACTGCAGGCGTCCGGAAGAAAGGGCGAAGAGGTCTTAGGAAATTCCGCGGTGGTCTCCAGTCGTCCGGAAGACACCTGGGAGGCTGTCGCCCCCGAAATGCGTCAAGCGGCCGAAGCTCAACTGGGCCCCGCAAAATCGGGCCGCGGTCAGTAGAGCTCACTAAACGGGAATAACCTCAATCTCTGGGTTGAATTGATCTCTCAAAATACCTTCAATCGCCATCAAGGTTCCTGAAGTTGCGCTTGGACACGTGCCACACGCCCCTTGATAGAAGACATAAAGTTTATTGTCTTCATATTTTACGATATCTAAGTCTCCACCATCCCCTTGAAGGCCAGGGCGAACGGTTTCATCCAAGATCTCTTCAATTCTTTGAACTTCGGGAGGCTGACTGGCTCGACGCATTTTCTTTTCGTCAACTCGAGTCACGTTGGGATTGTGGGCGGCCATTCTGGTTTGAATCACGGCACACACATTTTTTTGAATCTCTTCAGGATCCGCATCAAAGTTGTGAGTGATGGTAATGACGTTTTGAAAAAAGTGAACCTGACGAACCCCTTCCACCTGAAAAAGCGACGACGCCAAAATACTTTGTTCGGCCTCTTTGGCATCCGCATAAGTCGCCTTGCCTTCTGTTAAAACGGGGCGATCCAATACGAACTTCCATGCATTGGGGTTGGGGGTTGCTTGAATTCTGATTAGAACATCTTGAGTGCTCATAACAACATCTCCCGGGCCTTAGCCACGGCTTTTACTAACGCATCAATATCTTCACGATTATTATACACTGAAAAAGAAGCGCGAACGGTGCCCGGAATCCCAAGTCTTGCCATCAAAGGCTGAGTGCAGTGATGACCCGCCCGAACGGCAACTCCTTCTTGATCCAGGATCTGCCCGACGTCGGAATGGTGAGTTCCTTTTAAGTTGAAAGAAATAATAGGCCCTTTGTTGGGCGCAGTTCCAAATATTTTCAAATCTGGAATCATCTCAAGTTTCGCCGTGGCTTCCTTAAGCAGCTCCATTTCATAGGCATGAATCTTTTCAAATCCGATCTTTTCCATGAAATCAATGGCCGCATGAAGACCAATGGCCCCTTCCACGTGAGGTGTTCCCGCCTCAAATCGAAAGGGCACCTCATTGAAGGTGGTTTTATCCACTGTCACTTTGGCAATCATACTTCCGCCCCCCTGGTAAGGAGGCATTTGATCCAAGATCTCTTTTTTTCCGTACAAAACGCCAAATCCAAACGGACCAAAAAGTTTATGGGCCGAAAAAACAAAAAAATCACAGTCGATTTTTTGCACATCAACGGATGACTGCGAAACAATCTGCGCTCCATCAATCAGAACTTTGGCCCCCACCTCATGGGCTAACTTCGTCAACAAGGCCATATCGTTGTTGGTCCCCAAGACATTAGAGCACGCCGTGAAAGCGACCATTTTTGTTTTTGCAGACAATTTCTTTTTGAAGTCTTCTAAATCCAATTCACCATTATCAAGAATTTTGGCGGCAAGAACTTTTGCACCGACTTTTTCAGCCACCATCTGCCACGGCACGATATTTCCGTGATGCTCCATCTCGGTGATAAGAATCTCATCCCCGTCTTTCAAGTTCGTCAGACCCCACGAGTGCGCCACCAAATTCACACCCTCTGTCGTGCCTCGAACAAAAACAATTTCTTCGATTTGTTTGGCATGCAGAAATTCAGCCACTTTTTGACGAGCAGCCTCAAACGCTTGAGTCGCCACATCTCCAAGATAGTGAGCGCCTCGATGCACGTTTGAAGTTTCATAAGAGTAAAAATGAGAGATGCGATCCACCACAGCTTTGGGTTTTAAGGTCGTGGCCGCACTATCAAGATAGCGCAAGGTTTTGCCATGAACCTTTTGATTCAAGGCAGGGAACTCGTTGCGCACAGAAGAAAATAAACTTTCTAACTCGTTCATAGATCCTTACCGATTCAGACTGAGGCGGCTGAACGCCTCGTCTAATTGGCGAGACAACCATTTTTGGATGTGCTCGTCGGAAATTTTATAAATCACTTCAGAAAGGAATCCATAACTCAGCATCGGGATGGCTTTCTCTTTGGGAATCGCGCGAGATTGTAAATAAAAAAGCTCTTCACGATTAAGCTGACCCACTGTGGAGCCGTGAGCGGCTTTCACGTCGTCTGCATAGATTTCCAGACTGGGCTTGCTATCGGCTTCGGCCTTAGAGCTCAAAATAAGATTGTTATTCAATTGGGCTGAGTTCGCTTTTTGAGCGCCTTTTTGAATCAAAACCTTACCGCAAAAGACCGCGCGAGACTCCCCGTCCAAAATACCTTTGTACAACTGATTGGTGTTGCACTCACCCACGGCATGATCAATTAAAGACGTGTTATCCACGTGTTGAGATCCCTGAACAGCATAAACGCCCAAGACTTCTGAATTTGAGCCAGGCCCTTTCAAAACGACTTCCAACGTATGGCGGGACAAACCCGCACCCGTTGCAAAAGCCAGACTCTCCAAGTTGGCATTCTTTTCGACACTCAAACGAGTGCGACCAATGTTAATGGCACTGTCGCTGTCTCCTTGAACGCGCACATAGGTGACCTTGGCACTTTCGCCGACGTGAAGATCTAATACGGAATTCACGAAATACGAAACCCCGGATTTGCCGTAATAACTTTCCATGAATTTTACTGAAGAACGTGCGCCCACATCGACGTAAAGACGAGGATGCACCATCAGCGCAGGCCCGCCTTCGACTGACGTGAAGAAAACGAAATTCACAGGTTTTTCCACAGAGGTCTCTTTCGCAAGAGACAAAACAAAGGGCTTGGCCAGATAGGCTCCGTTCAAGGCATCAAAAGCGTCATCAAAATGATTCGGGTATTCAGAAAGTTCGCGCAAAGAAAATCCAGTAGGAAGTTCTTCAGAAAGCGTTTTATTCAGAACGCCGTTAAAGAATACCACATTCGTGAAGGCCGGATTCAAACGCTTTTTAATCTCAAGAATGGTCTCGTGACTGGGCTCCACAGGATTAAATGCACTGGGCATGAAGTTCACTTCACTCAAAATCTTCACGCTTGTGTAGTGCCACTCTTCATCTTTACGAGTCGGCAGACCTTTATTAAGAGCATAGTCATAGCCCGCCTGACGAAAAGACGCCAAAGCGCCTTCGGCAGGAGAGGTTTGACTGAATCTATCGTAAGTTGAAAGTAAGTTCATGATCTACTTCTCCAACCAGTCATAGCCTTTTTCTTCCAGCTTCAAGGCTAAAGAGCTATCACCTGTTTCAACGATCTTTCCGTTCACTAAAACGTGAACAAAGTCCGGCTTAATGTAGTCCAAAAGTCTTTGATAGTGAGTGACCAATATGATGGCGTTGTCTTTACGACGAAGTTTGTTTACACCCTCTGAAACCACTCGAAGAGCATCAATATCCAAACCTGAATCCGTTTCATCCAGCAGCGCCAAACGCGGCGACAAAACCGCCATCTGTAAAATTTCGTTCTTCTTCTTTTCTCCGCCGGAAAAACCCGTATTCACCGGACGATCCAGGTATTCCGGTTTCATGCTGACAAGCTTCAACTTCTGTACAAGAAACTCACGGAACTCGCCTTCCGACATGGGCTCAGAGCCTTGATGCTGCAAGATCGAATTAAAAGCCGTGTGCAAGAAGGTGAAGTTGGACACCCCTGGAACTTCAATCGGGTATTGGAAAGCCAAGAAGATGCCTTCTTTGGCACGTTGGTCGGGCTCAAGCTCCAAAAGATTTTGCATGTGGAAGTTGATTTCATAATTCACTTCCCCGCCCGTGACTTGATAAGCCGGGTGTCCCGCTAAAACCTTTGAAAGCGTCGATTTGCCGGAGCCATTCGGCCCCATGATGGCATGGACTTCACCCGCCTTCACAGTCAGATTTAAGCCTTTAAGAATTTCTTTTTCTTCAACACGTGCATGGAGATTTTTAATTTCTAACATTTTCGTTACCTTTAACTGTCTTTAAGACACTAACCCACAGAGTTTTCTAATTTCATTTCAATCAATTTGACGGCCTCAACGGAAAACTCCAAAGGAAGTTCTTTAAAGACCTCTTTACAGAATCCGTTCACCAACATCGAAATTGTTTTTTCCATATCCAATCCGCGCGATTGCAGATAGAAGATCTGATCCTCACTGATGCGTGAAGTGGTCGCTTCGTGCTCAATCGTTGCGGTTTTATTTTTCACTTCAATATAAGGAAAGGTACTGGCACTGCACTGATCACCCACAAGCATTGAGTCACATTGCGAATAATTTCGCGCGTTCTCTGCCGAAGGCATGATCTTCACGAGGCCACGATAAGCATTGGACGATCGGTCGGTTGAAATCCCTTTGGAAATAATAGTGCTTTTCGTGTTTTTACCGATGTGGATCATCTTCGTTCCGGTGTCTGCTTGCATCAGATCATGCGTTAAAGCCACCGAATAAAACGCCCCCTCAGAGCCGTCTCCCTGCAAGATACAAGAAGGATACTTCCATGTGATCGCCGAGCCGGACTCCACCTGAGTCCAAGAAATTTTCGAGTTCTTTCCTGCGGCTTTTCCACGCTTGGTCACGAAGTTGTAAATACCACCACGGCCTTCTTTGTCGCCGGTGTACCAGTTTTGCACTGTGGAATATTTAATCTCGGCATTATCAAAGGCGATCAGCTCAACCACCGCCGCATGAAGTTGATTTTCATCACGCTGAGGAGCCGTACACCCCTCAAGATAATTCACATAACCACCCTCATCGCAAACTAAAAGGGTGCGCTCAAACTGTCCCGTGTCTTTAGCGTTAATACGGAAGTACGTAGAAAGATCAATCGGGCAACGAACCCCTTTGGGAATATAACAGAAAGAGCCATCCGTGAAGACTGCGGCATTCAGGGCTGCATAGTAGTTGTCCGTGTACGGAACAACAGAGCCCAGGTGTTTCTTAACAAGATCTGGGTACTTTTGAACGGCTTCAGAAATAGAGCAGAAAATCACGCCCGCCTTATCAAGCACTTCCGTATGAGTCGTTCCCACAGAGACCGAGTCAAAGACCACATCAACAGCAATGCCTGAAATCCGTTTTTGTTCGGAAAGAGGAATTCCTAATTTTTCAAAAGTCTTAATAAGCTCGGGATCCAAATCATCCAAGGATTTGGGTTTATCCGCCTCACTCTGTTTTTTCGGTGCGGAGTAATAGCGAATTGCCTGAAAATCGATCTTCGGATAAGAGACGTGAGCCCAAGTAGGCTCTTCCATCGTCAACCAATGACGATATGCTTTAAGACGGTACTCAAGCATCCACTCGGGTTCATTCTTTTTCGCCGAGATCAGGCGAATAATGTCCTCATTGAGGCCGATTTGCACTGCATCGGTTTCAATATCGGTCGTGAAACCATACTTGTATTCATAACTCTCAAGAGGATTGTTGGAGGATTTATTATCCATGAGCTGTTGCCTCTGCTGATTTTTTTCCAGCTGATGATGATTTTTCCACAAGAAGATCCTTCAGGCTTAGGCCCTTATAAAAATCCGTGAGTCGATCATTCAATTGTGTGATTGGAGAAACTATATTGCAGGTCCCTTGAATCTGGCAGGGACCCTCTTTGTGAAGACACTTCACTAAAGCGGTGGGACCATCCACAACCTCCACCAGATCGTGAATAGAAACTTTCGCTAAGTCTTTGGTGATTTGATAGCCGCCGTTGGCTCCGTATTCGGCGCGCAAAATTCCGCCTTTTTGAGCCATCTGTTGCATTACGCGGGCGGTTGCATCAAAAGGAGTATGAAAAGAGTCTGAAACCTCTTTGGCCGTCGTTAATTCTCCTGGAATCTTTTGGCTCATGTATTTTAAAGCCATCAAAGCATACTCAAGTTTACGGTTGATTTTATTCATGTCCTCAACTCCCCTAGTATGGGTACCTCTGCGTTTCTAAACGAAAGTGTAATGAAAAACAAGACGAAATACGTCTAATTTTAGCGTATTTAAGGTCGCGACAGAAAAGATTGTGTTGGTTTGAAAAAAATATGCTGATTTCAATGCCTTAGGGTGCTATACGAAGGTCCTATGAGAATCTTTTTCATCACTGTCGCAAGCCTTATCGTCCTGGGAGTTCTAGTTGTAATGGCCCGTATTTGGGGCCTGGGTCAAAACTACCCCTTATATGAACACGCCTTCTTTTCGGACCCCACGCCGACGATCATCGTGAAAGCCAACACTCTAAAGGACACGGAGGACGCCTTAAAACTTCGTCCCGACGCCGTCATTTGGGTGGATGTTCGTTATTCCCGCGAAAAAGTGCCTTTTGCGTTGTCTCCTTCGCGCGATAAAGAATTCCTGGAAATGAAACGCCAAGAGCAGGAAAAAAATCCCACCACACCGATCTTGATTGGTGGCAAACTTCCCGAATACCCCTGGGAACAAATCAACGAATTTTACAAAACCACTCCCGCAATTAAAGAATACTACGAACAGTTTCCGCAAACTCGCTTCATCCTTAATGTGGTGGACAATGTTTCCGAGGCTCACACCGCTCTTGTAGATGCCATCAAAGATCTGAAGCCCAATGAGCGCACACTCATTCAAAGTGAAGCTTTGATCATCATGACCTCCGTCAAAGACATCAAGCCCGAGTGGGTCTATGGAACCAGCACTCCCGATCTGATGCGACTGATGACCTTTGACGCCATGTACGTTCTGCCTTCAACCCAATTCAAAGGGGATGTCTTCATCGCGCCCTTTAAGATTTTGAATCGTCCCGCGTTTAACGACGACATCATTCAAGAAATGCGTCGTCGCAATAAAAGAATTTTTCTGGGACCGATCCAGAGTGATTCTCAACTTGCCGAGGCGATTCGCTATAAAGCTGATGGTTATATCACCGAGAATCTGCCGGAATTGCTTCGCCTCCTCGGCCAAGGTCCTGCGCAATAGGTTGAACTCGACTGCATTTGAGCATATCTTTTTACTCTAGGGACGGTTCGCGTCCCCCATCGGAGGTCAAGATATGTCCGTTCTACCATTTGTTACCGTGGCCCAAGCCGCACCCTCTGTATCAGTGAATACCAGTTCCATTGATGCGATTTTTCAAGCCAGCCCCATTGTTCAACTGACTCTGCTGATTCTGATCATCTTGTCTGTGTTCTGTTGGGCCATCGGTTATTCCAAATACCAAACTTTTAAAAAGATGAAGCAATCGGACGAGTTATTCCTTAATAAATTCTGGAAGGTGAACTCTTTAGATACTCTTTATGAAGATATTGATCAGTACAATGACTCTTCCGTGGCACGTGTATTTAAGGCGGCCTATCTTGAAATGAAAAAGATCTCCGAGTCTCCTCTGTTGGCAAAAACAGAAGGCGACAAACCGATTCTTTCCGGCCTCGACAATCTGGAGCGCATGCTGAACAAAGCTTCTGAAAACGAAATTGCAAAGCTTGAGTCGCGCCTGACTGTTCTGGCGACGACCGGAAGTACGGGACCTTTCATTGGTCTTTTTGGAACCGTGTGGGGGATCATGGGTTCCTTCCACAAAATTGGTCAGACGGGCACTGCCAGCCTTGCTGTCGTGGCTCCGGGTATTTCTGAGGCTTTGATTGCCACGGCCATCGGTTTGGCGGCCGCCATCCCCGCAGTTGTTTTGTATAACAACTTTATTTCGCGCATCCGCAAACAGGAAATCGCCCTGAACAACTTCAGTGCGGACTTCTTGAACATTGTAAAAAGAAACTTCTTCCAAGGAAACTAACATGGGAATGGGTTCTAGCGGCGGCAAAGGCAAAAGCCGCGCCACACTGAGCGAGATCAACGTCACTCCCCTGGTGGATGTGATGTTGGTGCTTCTCATTATGTTCATGGTGACCACTCCTTTGATGCAGCAAGGGATCGAAGTTGATCTTCCTAAAACCTCGTCTTCGGGTGTGGAGTTAAATGACGAACCATTTGTTTTGGTGATCGGTCCAGATCAGAAAATGACGGTGGCAAAAACAAAGATTGCCATGAATGAACTTCGCCCAAAACTAAAAGCAATTTTTGAAAACAAAAAGAACAAACAGGTTTATATCCAGGCGGATCGTAAAGTGGATTATGGTTTTGTCGCCGAAGCCATGGCAGAAGTCCGAGCCGCTGGAATTTTTAACATTGGTCTTATCACCTTACCTAAAGAACAGTGAACTATTTAGAAGAAGACAACCAACAAGATGAACAACTCTCACGCGGCCTCGGGGTTTCCTTTGCCCTGCATGCGTTGATTGTTTCTATCTTCACCCTGAAGACTGTGTTCTTTTCTTCTGAACCCATTGATTTTTCTCAAGCCGTGCGCGTCGATATCGTTGGACTCCCCGACAAGGTCGAACCCAAAACCTTACCGCCTCCCTCTAAGGAGGAGGCCAAGTCGGCTCTTCCTGACAAAGACGTTTCCCCTGTAAAGCCCGTTGAAAAGCCTGTGGAAAAAGTCGTCGAAAAGAAAACCGAACC
>JANJTG010000131.1 GCA_024711265.1 Bdellovibrio sp.
CGCACACACGACACCCCCGCCTTGCCTACCAGACCGGCCTTCTTTTCCTTTTTAGGGTTATTCAAACACACCCACGCACACTCATTAAATTTCGCAATCGGAGCTTCACAGATATACCCCTCACGCTTCGCCTTGGCCAAAGCCGCCTTGTCATGAAGCTTTTTGTCGGCCTCTTTTTTAAGACGTTTCTTTTCAACATCGGCCGCCTTTTGAATTTCAGACATATCCACAGCGGTCACCGCCGTCAGTTGCCCGCGAGGAATTTTCTTCCCTTGCAAAAGAACATCATAGGCAATTTCCCCGCCCTCAAGAACACCTTGAAAACCGACTTGCTGACCGGCCTTAACAAGAACCGATTCGTCACCATTCAAAGCTGAAAACTGCATAGAGCCTTCATACATTTTCACGCTGGTAAAAGCTTTGGCGGGATTAATTGAAAGAACATAGTCTCCGGCAGGAGCAATGAATTCAAAAAGATCCGAGCGAAGAGCCACATTGTACGCTCCCTTGTCTTTCAGATTTTGCTGCCAATGAAGCTCACCTTTTTTAAGAATCACAACAGGCGCCTCGCCACTCTCCCAACTGATCACGGGGATTGAAACCTCGCCCCCCTCCAGTAAAGTCAGAGTACGCTGCGCATCCAACTGAATCTTCACCTGCCCAGACAAAGAGGTCTCTAGGAAGGCCTTCTCACGCAGGACCTGCTTGCCACGAACCAGCAGTCGTTTGCCGTCTTTCCCCGTCAGCCAAACCTGTCCCCGCCACTCGCGCAGAGCCGGATATTTGGGAGCCTCAGCCCACCCCATCAACGACACCATCAACAGGGCCCAAATCAAGACCACCTTATTTAGAAGATTTTTTTTGAGCACGTTGCATCTCCCAAAGCTTGGCGAATTTCAAAAACACCGAATAAGCCGCCCCCACCGAAATAATAAACCCCGGAAGGCCATCCATAAAACCGCGTTTAAAAAAATAGGTCTCTACAAATTTTGACCACGGCTTAAAGATCAACTTTAAATAAGAAAACGATTTGCCAGAGTCCGCAAGCTGACGAGCCCCCAATGTGGAGTACTTATCATTGGTCACCACCTGATCACTCAAGTCATCAAAGACCCAATGAAGCAAATCACGTCTCATTTTAAGTTTTCTTTTTACTTCCACTTTTTCATGTAAGGCTGCGGAATTCCACTGTGATTTGTCTTTATTAAAAAGCCTCAACTGATAATCAGGATACCATCCACCATGCTCAATCCAACGCCCTAAATGAAACGATTTTCGCGGAAACAAGTAGCCTGCCTCCGCGTCTAAATCGACAAATCTTTGCATGATTTCTGCCGCCAACTCAGGGCTTAGAGCCTCATCGGCATCTAAAGACAGAATCCACGAATGGCGTGCCTGATCCGTCGCCAACGCTTTTTGAGGACCATATCCCTTCCACTTTTCCTGGAAAACCCGAGCCCCGCACCCTTTCGCAATCTCAACGGTGCGATCCGTCGAAAAGCTATCCACCACCACAATATCGTCGACAAAGGGGGCCGAACGAATGCAGCGTTCAATGTGGGCTTCTTCATTCAAAGTAATGATCACAAGAGATATTGGCAATTTCGTCACCCTTTCAGGGTCTCTTTGGATCAAGGTCTTGTCAAACGATTCGCGACTCGATACCATTTTTTGAGTCGAAAGGTTTTTATTCATGAAATTTGCTAAATACTTCGTTTTAGGTCTCTTTCTCAGCACCAACGCCCATGCTTACCTGAGCATCGCTGAATCCGGAGAAGTTCTTTCTCCAGGAAAATATCAAGTAGGTGTTGAACCTCAAGTTCTCACCAACAAAGGGGGCGGAACCAACTTTAATGTTTTCTTGGATTCTTCTATTAACGAATCCACCAGTGCTCGCATCTCGATGGGAGCCGGGGCTGTCGACTTCAACGCCTTTGCTAGTGCAAAATGGATCCCCTTCCCCGACGTCGACAATCAACCGGCAATGGGACTTCGTGCGGGGGCAGGCCTTGCCCGAGACGAAGAGGAAAACCTCTTACATCTTCAACTAGCCCCCATGGCGAGCAAAAAATTTGACACGGAATATGGTATGACGGTTCCTTACATCGCCATTCCATTTACTTATGTAAACACCAAGGAAGAAAATTTCGCAGCCACCAATTTAGTCGTGGGCAGTGAGTTTCATTATGTAGACTGGGATCAAGTGACCCTTGGAGGCGAAGTAGGAGTGGACTTAAACAAGTCATACTCTTACATTTCGATCTTTGCCACATTCCCATTTGAAAGCCACAAAGGATTCGGGAAATAATATGTTTTCATGGTTTTTTAAGGACGAAGCCGGGACCGCCGCTGATCTTTATGTGGATCTTGGGACCGCCAATACTCTGATTGCTGCGCGCGGAAAAGGGATCATTCTTAACGAACCCTCACTGATCGCCTACCAACAAACAAGTCCCGGCAAAAAAAGAGTCATCGCCGTGGGCTCCGACGCCAAAGAGAAATTGGCGAACAATCCCGGAAGTATTTTTGCGCAAAAGCCCATCCGCGATGGCGTGATTGCCGACTTTGAAACAACCGAGGTGATGCTAAAACATTTCCTGAGCCAGCAAGGGGTTAAGTCCGCATTTTCAAGACCTCGCGTTGTGGTCTCTCTTCCCTACGGAGTGACAGAAGTTGAAAAAAAGGCCGTCATCCAGTCATGCAAAGCCGCAGGAGCCAAAGCGGTTTTTCTGATTGATGAACCCATGGCAGCAGCCATCGGCTCTGGGCTTAATATCAAGTCCGCTGAAGGAAACATGATTATCGATATCGGAGGAGGCACAACAGAAGTTGCCGTGATAGCCCTTGCTGATATCGTCTACTGCGAAGCCGCACGAGTCGGCGGACACAAGATTGATGATGCGATTATTGATTACTTCCGCCGCTACAAAAAGCTGATCATCTCAGAGGCAACCGCAGAACACCTGAAGGTGACGATCGGCACAGCCGTTCCTAAAAAGGACATTCGCACCATCTCAATCCAAGGACGTGATGCGGAAACCGGCATGAACAAAACCATGGAGGTCAGCTCTGAGGATGTCGGACTTGCGATGAATAACTGTATTCAAGAAGTTATCAACGCCATTCACCGAGCTCTTGAGCACACTCCTCCTGAACTGGTTTCTGACATCATCGAACGCGGAGTTGTTCTGGCCGGCGGTGGCGCCTTGATTCGGGATTTCGATTTACGTATTCAAAACGAAGTGCGACTTCCGGTACGAGTAGCAGAAAACCCTCTCACCGCGATCGCCAAGGGTGGCGAAGCCGTGCTGAGCGACCCTGAATTGTTAGACAAGATTCAATTGGAAGTTTAAGCGTACACAGGGGTCGACTTCGGCCCCTGTTTCATATCTTCGCGCAAAAGTTTTAAAAGTTGGGCCGAGACCGCACCTTGGCGCCCCTCACCGATCTTTTGCCCTTCGTACTCTGTCACCGGAAGAACATCCAAAGTCGTTCCGATCATCATCACCTCTCGAGCCTCGAAAATGTCTTTTTCCGTCAGGTCTTTTTCTTGAATTGAGCTTAAAAACCCCTCGGACAACAAAGACTGCGCAAGTTCAAAACTGCGCATCATCGTGGTGCCCTTAAGAATCTGACGCAGCTTTGGGCGCAGCAAATTTTTATTCTTATCAATCAATACGATGTTTTCCGTACTGCCTTCAGTTAAAAAACCCTGTCCATCAATGCCGATGGTGAAATCAAGCTTACGATCAACACTTTCCTTTTTCATTAGAACATTGGGTAGATAGTTGCAGGTTTTGATTTTCGCCAACCACGGTTCTTTCGGAGGCACTTGACTGCGCCCGACCTTCACCCCCGCCAAATATTTTTCATCAGCCAAGGGCGTGTATGACGTAACAATCAAATACATTTGAGATGCCACGGAGTCATAAGGATTTGTTGTAAACCCCCCAGGCCCCCGCGAGACATAAAGACGCAAAACCGCATAACGAGCCCCTGTCGCCGCCGTGGTTTTCAAGATCACTTCGCGCATTTCCTCCATAGGCATCGGCAAAGGAAGTCCGATTTGCGCAGCCGAAGCCACCAGACGCTCTAAGTGCTCTTGCAACAAGAAGACACGACCGTCCACCACCTTGATAGCCTCAAAAACACCATCCCCCCGATGCACTAGGTGATCATCCACAGGCACCATCATCAATCCCGGGTCTTTGACGATCCCTCCCAACCAACTGCTATACATGGCCAGATAAGACTTCTGGGCGGGGTAGGACTTTTCTTGAAGTTTCGCCTGAATTTCAGAGGGAGAAAGGACTGTGATGGACATAAGAACTCCTCAATAAAGGCTATTCTAGGTGGGGGCCTTCTTTAGGTAAAAGTTTTTTTGTTTTTAATTTGACGTCCCTCGATCGAGGTCCTGACAATAAAACCTTAAGATTCCAGGGAGGAAAAATGTTAAAAGTCTTCACAATGAGCCTGGCTATTATGTCAATGGCTGCTTGCTCAACATTCCAGACACAACGCGCACCTAATCAAGAAACAAAAGTCGTTCTCAAAGACCAACAAGGAGCAAAAAAAGAAGCTCCAGAACAAGCCACTAGCAATGGCCCAAAAGAAATCACCCGCGTCTCCCCTGAGGATACCGCCCCCAACACTCAAGCAAAAGAAATGAAAGAAGCTGTGGCTGCTGCGGCTCAACATATTCAAAGCACCCACGATCAACACCCTCGGGAGGCGGGCCCCGTGCCGGCAGACAAAGCCATGGGTTGGCTGAAGAATGGTAACGCTCGTTTTACTAAAGGATTTTTCCGCAATGATGGCGCCAAAGCCCAAGACCGTCATCGCCTTGCAACAGGGCAAAAGCCTCACTCTGTGATCCTGTCTTGCAGTGACTCTCGTGTTCCCCCTGAGGTGGTCTTTGACCAAAAACTGGGCGAAATCTTTGTGATCAGAACAGCAGGTCAAGCCCTCGACAATAATGTGGTTGGCAGCATCGAGTATGCCGTTTCTCACCTAGGGTCCAATCTGATCGTGGTGATGGGACATGAATCCTGTGGCGCCGTTAAAGCAGCCCTGTCTTCTCTTCAAGGGGCCGACATGGGAAGCCCCGCTTTAAATGCTCTGGTTGCAGACCTTAAACCTCGTCTTCAGCAATATGCCAGCACGACTCCCTCGGAAAATGTCGCGCACGAATCCTGGAGCAACGTCGATGGCGTCGCCAAAGAGCTGATCGAGCGCTCTGCAATCATCCGTGACGCTGTGGCGTCAGGGGATGTAAAAATCGTCAAGGCCATGTATCATCTCGAATCCGGCAACGTTGAGTGGCGCTAACTGAAAGGCGATAAATGAACCAAAACCGTAAAATCCTCATAACTTGTGCTCTTCCCTACGCCAATGGGTACATTCACTTAGGTCATCTGGTGGAGTATCTTCAAGCTGACTTCTGGGCACGCTTTCAAACCATGAGAGGCCATGAGTGTATCTACATTTGCGCCGACGACACCCACGGAACTCCAATCATGGTGAAGGCTCGCGAAATGGGCATTACTCCCGAAGCCCTGATTGCAAAAAGTTATGAAGACCATTCTAAAGATTTTGCGGATTTCCAGGTTCAGTTTTCTTTGTATGGCTCTACAAACTCGCAAGAAAATAAAAATCTTTGCGAGTACTTCTACAAAAAAATGGTCGAAGGCGATCACACACGCACTCAAGCTATTCAACAGCTCTACTGCAATCACGACAAGATGTTCCTCCCCGATCGTTTCGTGAAAGGGACCTGCCCTAAGTGCGGAGCTAAAGAGCAATATGGTGATTCCTGCGACGTGTGCGGCTCGACCTATTCTCCGAGCGACATGAAGGATGTGCATTGCTCTATGTGTGGCAATGCTCCCGTCTTAAAAGACAGCGAAAGTATTTTCTTTAAACTTAATGACTTTAAAAAGTATCTAGAGACCTGGATTCCTCAACACTGCTCTCCGGAAATTTCAAAGAAAATGTTGGAGTGGTTTAATGAGGATCTGCACGACCTCGACATCTCTCGTGATGAACCCTATTTCGGTTTTGCGATTCCAGGAACCAATAATAAAAAGTTTTTCTACGTTTGGGTGGATGCTCCTATGGGGTATATGTCCACGACGGAACAGTGGGCTCGCTCTCAAAAATTGACTTTGAACGACATCTGGCAAGATCCGAACAGAGAAATCTATCACTTTATCGGAAAAGACATTGCCCGTTTCCATACGATCTTCTGGCCTGCTTTCCTGAAGGCGGCAGAATTCCGTTCCCCCAATCAAGTGTTCGTACATGGTCACTTGATGGTTAACGGAGAAAAAATGTCCAAATCCAAGGGCACCTTTATCGCCGCTCGCACCTATTTAAATCATCTGAATCCTGAGTATCTGCGCTATTACTACTCTACGAAGCTGAACAGCTCCGTAGACGATATCGATTTAAATCTTGAGGATTTCGTAAACCGCGTAAATTCAGAGCTCGTGGGTAAGATCACGAACTTGGGATCTCGCGGTGGGCAGATGCTGAAGAAAAAAATGGATGGCGTTATGAGCACGCCGGACGCAGAAGGCGAAAAACTGATCGCCCATGCTCAAAAAACTGCGGAATCCATCGCGGCTCACTATGAAGCCCGTGATTTCGCAAAGGCCATTAATGAAATCCGTTCGTTGGCCGATGAAGCGAATAAGTACTTTGACGAAAAAGCTCCCTGGAAGACTTTAGAAACAGATCCGGCCGGAACCAAACAAGTCATCACCACGACTCTGAATATGTTCCGCCTATTGGCGATCTACCTAAAGCCTGTTCTTCCTTTCTATGCCGAAAAAGTCGCGAAGCTTTTAGGGGAACAAGACTACAAGTGGTCCGATGTTCACACTGTACTTAAAAATCGCCCTATCAACGACTATGAACACTTAGCAACTCGCATTGAACCAGACAAAGTCAAAGCGATGGTTGAAGAAAGTCGCAAGATCAACGAAGAGATTCAAGCCACAAAGAAAGCAACTACCACGGCATCCCCGAAGGCGGTCGCGGCGCCAAATGAAGAGCGCAATGCCGAGCGCCCAGCGGAAATTGAATTTGCCGACTTTGAGAAAGTCGATCTGCGCATTGGTCAAGTCATTGAAGCCGAAGAAATCAAAGAGGCCGACAAACTTCTGCGCTTGAAAGTGGATATTGGCAACGGACAAGTTCGGCAAATCATCGCTGGCATTAAGTCGGCCTACAAGCCTGAGCAACTGCTGGGTCGAAAGATTTTGGTTTGTGTGAACCTCAAACCTCGCAAGATGAAATTTGGAATGTCTGAAGGCATGGTCTTAGCCGCCGGAAGTGGTGGCAGTGATCTCTTTGTCCTTTCTGCTGATGACGGAGCCCAAGTCGGCCAACGGGTTAAATAATGGCACTTTCCAGCCAGGATAAAAAATCCCTCGAAGAAATTCATAAGCTTTTTTTAGAGCTTGAAAAGTCCTCGGGGGATTTTTCTTTTTCAGCACCCTTGCTGGCTGATCTTAAAATCAAGATTTCCAACCTTAAAGATTCAATCAATCCTGATGTGTCTCGGTTGGCAGACATGCAAAAACATCTGACTCCCGAAATGACTTTGAAGCACTTCGTTAGCTTCGCGGTCCCCTTCGAACGACTTCTTCACAAGAATCTTCAAGACGATGATTTTCTCATCATTGAAAATGACAAAGAGACGACAACTTCCGAACCTCTTCCCGTGGTCTTCGTCCTTGATAACATTCGCTCCGCTTTCAATGTCGGTTCCATCTTTCGAACTGCCGAGTGCTTGGGGTTTGAGAAAATCTATCTTTGCGGTTACACCCCCAACCCCACTCAATGGAAAGTGGAAAAAACAGCCATGGGGACCCAAGAGCATATCTTATGGCAGGAAGCCCCCCATCTTTTAGAGTGCCTTGAAGAGCTTAAAGAGGAAGGTTATCGCATTGTCGCTCTTGAAACTGCAGCTCACGCGAAGGACCTTTATGAACCCTTTGACATGGCCTCGACCGCCTTTGTTTTGGGAAACGAACGGTTTGGACTTGATCCTGAAGTTTTAAAGGTGATTGATGAAGTGCGCATTGTGCCCTTACGTGGACGGAAGAATTCTTTAAACGTCGGCGTCACTGCGGCTGTCGCGGGCTTTGAATGGATGAGGCAATGGCGAAACAAAAAATAGAAATGATCCCTATCGGAGTCTTTCACAGTCATCAGGTTCACCCCTACGAGGCAGGCCGCCAGCCGGATGAACATCATTCTGAGGGTTGTATAGAACTGTCTCCGGGTCACAATTTTGAGCAGGCCCTCATTGGACTTGAGGGCTGCGAACGCATCTGGGTTCTATTTACTTTTCACCACAATCAACACTGGAATCCGATGGTGCTGCCCCCCAGGGGGTCTGACATTAAGCTGGGTGTTTTTGCCACTCGCTCGCCCTATCGCCCCAATCCTGTGGGCATGAGTTGTGTCAAGATTCTGCGCATTGAAAAGCTGAAGATCTTTGTAGAGGGCGCAGATCTTTTAGACGGCAGTCCCGTTTTGGATATTAAACCTTACGTGGCCTATGCGGATTCTTTTCCTGGAGTGGAGCCCCAGTGGCTGCACGGGACTCCTCGCTATGAGGTTTCTTTTTCGCAAGAGGTATTGGAGCAACTGGAGTGGATCGAAGCGCAAAATGTTTCTCAGTTACGGGGGTTTCTGCAGCATCAACTTGAGTATGAACCCACGAACTCTAAAAAAAAGCGCGTGAAGCAAGACGGCCCGGAGTTTGTCATCGCCTACAGAACCTGGAGAGCCCGTTTCATCATCATAAATAACGAAGTGAAAGTTTTAAATATTTTTTCTGGGTATAGCGACCAAGATCTTCACCAGACAGAAGATCCCTACTTGGATAAGAATATTCATCGCGCTTTTAAGAAGCTTTTTCCGAATCGGGCAACGTAGACGACTTTGTAAAAGAAAACACCTGTGATTTTGTATAAAGATAAAGAGGAAGAAAGCCCGCCGCCCTGCTTACGGATCCCAGGATAAAGACCATGTAGTAACTTGAGATTTTCTCTCCAAAAAACCACAAAAACTTTCCTCCCACAAAGGTTCCCAAGATAATCGCCACCGAATTTAGAAGATTATACACCATAAGAACCGGAATCTTTTCTTCATGCTTGAGATCTTTAAAGAAAATCAAAGAAAGTCCCACCTCAACAAAGGCCCACGCTAAACCACTTAGAAGCTGCAAGAAGAAGATAAAGTACACGTGACTACTAAATGCCCACAGTGCCGGCAAAGGTACGATAGCACTCGCTCCGAACATAAAAAGACTGACCCC
>JANJTG010000160.1 GCA_024711265.1 Bdellovibrio sp.
GGCTTTATATTGATGGCGTTTACACAGTGATGACGATGGCGGTGGATTATGGGATCTCGATTGGTTTTGAGGCCAAGGATCTGATCGCAGCCCTTCTGATTACGCAATTTATCGGGTTCCCTTGCGCTTATTATTTTGGGACTTTAACACGAAGATGGGGAACGAAAGCGCCGATTCTTGTTTGCATCATCATTTATGGAATCACTGTGGTCGCGGCAACCTTTATGGCGACGGCGTGGCACTTCTATCTTCTTGCGACGGTGATCGGAATGGTGCAAGGCGGGGTGCAGTCCCTCAGTCGCTCGATGTTCGGTCGCATGATTCGCAAGGAAGAAAGTGGCGAATACTTTGGCCTCTTTAATCTGGTCGGCCGTTTTGCCTCGATTTTAGGCCCTTTGGTGGTGGCTATGGGGGTTTTGGTGACAGGAAACTCTCGCCTGGGAATGATCGGTTTATTGGTGTTATTTGTGATTGGAGGGGGGCTTTTGGCGCTGGTGAAAGAGCCCGCCAATCACACTTAATCAGGAATCTTTTCCATCAAAAAGTTTCTATTGGACTTTGCTGGGGGAAAGCGACATAAATCACCGATATGACTTACAATCCTCGGGATCACTACTTCAGAAAAGCCAAGCAGGAAAACTTCGCCGCGCGCTCGGTTTTTAAGCTGGAAGAGATCGACAAGAAATACAAACTCTTTAAGCCAGGCCAGACGGTTTTGGATCTGGGGGCTTCTCCAGGGTCATGGTCCCAATATGCTTCTCAAAAGGTTGGGGAAAAAGGACGTGTTTTGGGTGTGGATCTCAGCCCGGTCACAGTTAAAATGAAGAATGCGGTTTTCATTCAAGCGGACCTTCGTGATCTGAATTTGGAAGAGATATTCAAAGAGCATGGTTTTGAGCCTCCCTTTGATTTGGTTCTTTCTGACATGGCTCCGAAGACGACGGGAATTCGTATGACGGATCAAGCTCGTTCGATGGAGTTGTGCGAACTGGCGCTGGATGTAGCTCGTCGCTTTTTAAAAAAAGACGGCCATTTTGTCTGCAAGCTTTTTCATAGCGATGACTTTACGAAATTGCGTGACGAGATAAAAAAATCATTCCAAAAATTTGAAGCTGTTAAGCCGGATTCGACACGGAAGATTTCTAAAGAGATCTTCTTAGTGGGTCTTAGTAAAAAATGATTCACATTGTTTTTGAAAACGCCAACTTCGTCATCTGTGACAAGCAAAGTGGAGTTCTCTCGACGCCCAGTCGCTTTGAGGAAGATGATGCTCGACTCTGTTTAGGAACAGAATTGCAGAAGGTCCTCAAGGTGCAGATTTACCCTGTCCATCGTTTGGACTATGAGGTCTCAGGCCTGGTTGTGTATGCGAAAAATGCGGAAGCTCACCGGAAGGCCAACGCGTGGTTTGAAAACAAGCAGGTGACAAAAACTTACCGAGCTTTGACGACGGGACAAGATTATTCACACATTCCTGCCAATGTTGCGAACCCTCGAACTCAGATTGACCTCCAAGAGGGGCGTGAATTTGAGTGGAACTCACGTATTTTGAGAGGGAAAAGAAGGGCTTACGAAAGCCCCCAAGGGAAACCCAGTCGAACGCTTGCGAAATATTTGGGAGTGGACTCTCAAGGGTATCACAAGTGGGATGTGCAGCCCGTCACGGGACGTTCTCACCAATTGAGATTCGATCTCAGCCGTCATGGATTTCCCATTGTCGGAGATAAGCTCTATGGGTCTTCTGTGAATTGGGGTGAGCAGAGTATCGCCCTTCGCTCCTACAAGATTGATTTTTCGCAAGCACCTGGAGCAATGGCACTAGGGCTCCCCTCTGAACTCGAGATCACCTCGCTCTAGCTCTGCAAAACGTCATATATGAATATACATATAAAAATTGAGTTGCATGTTTTTAATCTATCGTCCTTAATAAAAACATGAATAAACAATCCGCTACAGAGTATCGTTCGGAAGTCAGTGAAGTCATGGACTGCATTCGCTACATCTTCAAGGCTCTCCGAGTTTCTTCAAGTCATTTTGAAAAAGAATTAGGATTGAGCGCAGCTCAGATCTTCGTTTTAAAGAAGGTCTACCAAGAGCCCGGCCTTTCCATTAACGATCTGGCAGCTCGGACCACCACTCACCAAAGCTCTGTGTCGGTGGTTGTGAAGAAGCTGGAAGAGCAAGGGTTGGTTCGCCGCACGACTGATCCTCAAGATTCCCGCCGCGTAGTAGTTTCCGTGACTCCTCAGGGCGAAGGAAAACTCAAAGAGATTCCTCGCACGATCCAAGAACAGATGATTGATACTCTTCAAAATATGACTCCTGAAAAATCAGCTATGCTTGCTTCCTTGATGAAAGAATTTGTCACGGGATCCGGAATTGTCGACAGTCCTGTGGCTTCAATGTTCGACGAAAAATAGTTTTAGATTTCTCTTTTAATCTGATCCAAATAAGTTTTGATGAAGGCGATGCGATGCTCGCCTTCTTTTTTTGCGGTCTCGGTGTTGAGATGTTCAACAAGCTTAAAGAGCTTTTGAAAGAAGTGATCAATGCCGAAGTTCTTATCGTCTAGATCGCGGGATTCAGCCCAAGGGTCTTCCTCGGAATAAAAGGGGCGGCTCATCATGGAGCTGGTCGCAAAACAGCGCGCAATACCAATGGCTCCTAAACTATCCAAACGATCTGCATCCTGGACGATTTTTGCCTCAAGGGTTTCGGCGGGAATGTTTGCGCTATAGCTGTGGGCTTCGATCGCGTGACGGATGGCCTCGTAGTATTCCTCGGGGTACCCCACATGTTTCAGATACTCAATGGTGGCCTCCGCCGAAAGTTGCGAAGCGTAGGGGCGACGGGGATCTCCTTTGGGAACATTGATGTAATCATGGAAGAAAGCCGCCGGCATCACCACCGCCCAGTTGCCTTGTTCGGCAAGGCAAAGGTTTTTTGCGGTGTTCACTACGCGCATGATGTGCAGATAGTCGTGGGCGGGGTCTGTGTGGGGATAAAGAACTCGGGCTTTATTGCTAAAAAGCTCAAACCATTTTTTTTCAGAAGTTCCAAGAGGTTCTTTGGTCTTTTCCATGGCTCTCACTTTAATCCACTTATTCGGGCCCTGGCAAATGGATCAAGGTCAATGACTGGCGGGTTGGCGCAGGGCTTTACACCAATCGGGATGTTTTTTCGTGCCTCCATCATAGGAGTAAGCAAGATTGTTTTTTAGCAGGATTTCCTTAAGGGAGCGTCCGTCCACGATGACATCGGCAAGAATCCGAAAGTACTTGTCTCGTTGAACGTTGTGCAGTTCCACGCGCTGGGCATTTTTCAGAGTGCTGGCAACAAGGTTGCGAGCGATGCGACCGGCCTCTTTTTCGCAGCGATCTTTGGTTTTGATCTCCGGAGTGTCAACTCCCAAAACCCGCACCGAGATGTTCTTTCCAATCAGAGCGGGCACGTCTGGAATATTCACAGTCAAAGTATCGCCATCATAATTTTTCAAAACTTTCACGCAGCGAAAGGTGGTGTCGTCGTGCTGGCACCCTGGGGACGTATTTTGTGCTTGCGATCTGTCTGCGCAGGCCAAAGAGCCAAGAAACACGAGGGGAATAAGTCTGAAGAATCGAAGATGAGAATTCATGTTTCTAGGATATGTGCTCAATGACAGTGCGGTCAACGCTATTGATTGAATGTGACTGAAGCAAGATTCGAAATACGAGCCTGAGACCGAATCTTTTTAGAGAGCTGCCGATCCCGGACCGCATTCAACTCTAGAAATTTCTTTATTCTTTCTGGAGTCCATGACTTGTCGGACTGAGTCAGTAAGGAGGCCACCAGGCCACTCACCCAAGCCGTGGCCTGGGAGGTGCCTGTCATAAATCCGTACTTGCCTCCGGGAAGGGATGAAAAGACATTCTTACCTGGAGCCACAATATCAACTGATTGAGATCCATAGTTGCTGCTGGCAAGAAGTCTTTTGCGAGAATCCATAGCGGCGACGGAAATAATATTGCTTAAACGGTAGCCCGCTGGATAGAAGCCGACGCGATCGGTATTGCGCCCTTCATTACCGGCCGCTGCCACAAAAAGTATTCCCTGTTTTTGGGCATCACGAATAGCGGCTTCTTCCAGCGGGCTTCTTTCGTCGCCACCACCTGAATAGTTAATAATATCGGCTTTCATTTTGATCGCATAACGAATGGCTTTCACGGTGCTTAAAAGATTGTCGTCACCTGATTTAAGAGGATCATAATATTTAAGAACCATGAATTTGACTCTTTGAGAGCGTGCTTTCTGCAAAATAATCCCCGCCACATGAGTTCCATGCCCGTGGTTGTCTGAAAGATCGTTGTTGTTAGAAGCAAAATTCCATCCATGGAGGTCATCGGCATATCCATTGCCATCATCATCAAAAGCATTTTTTTGTTCCTGAGGGTTCACCCAAAGATGATTTCGAATCAGAGGGTGATTGATATCGACACCGGTGTCGATGATCGCCACGACAATGTCGCGAGGTTCACCCGCTAAAGCGGAAACAGAAAAGGCCAGAGTCAGAACCAAGAATAATATTTTTAAGTAAAGTGCGCTTGTCTTCATGACAAGGACACAAAGCAAAGGCAAAGCCAACACGTTGCTTTGATAAAATCGTTTTCAGACAGAAATTCACTGCGAGTGATCAGAAAATTCTAAACATAAAAAAAGCCCGAACGAATGTTCAGGCTTTTCTGGTCACTAACTATTTATTGACGGGTGTCTAAATTTTAGACAGTCGTTTAGGCAACGCGTTTGATCTGGGAAGACTTAGCCAAAGTGTATTTATTCCGGCCCGTTTGTTTGGACTCGTAAAGAGCTTCGTCAGCGCGTTTATACCAACTCTCAGCTCCCTCATTGGGGGAGATCTCGGCAATCCCCATAGAGATTGTAAAACGAATCTCGAACTTCTCGTGAACGAAGACTTCTTTGCGAATGCGTTGCATAGCTTCTTCCGCCATCTTAATCGCCGCCTCGACATTGCAGCCGGGCAGAATTACCGCGAACTCTTCTCCTCCCAAGCGGGCGATAAAGTCCTCTTCGCGGGAAAAACTTTCTTGCAGAAGGCGTACGCACTCTTGCAGAACAAAATCACCGATATCGTGTCCATAGGCATCGTTGATTTTTTTAAAGAAGTCGATGTCCAATAGAATCAGAGTCATAGGGTCTTTGTCGATTTCGTGCAGTTGCAAGTAACGGCGTACTTGTTCGTCGTAACTACGGCGATTGTGAGCCCCGGTGAGGTGATCCCGACGCATGGTCTGATTTGCCTCCATGAGCTGCTTTTTAACCGTGGTGAGATTCTTTTTTATAGACTCCATTCGTTTAGAGCGTCGTTCGTTCTTAGAGTTCTGATGTTTAAGATAGAAATTGATGAACTCGCGGGACTTGGCGCGAAGTTCATCAATGGAATTGGATTCAACAGCTTCGCGCAGTTGTTCCAGGCTTTGATTGATGTCCCCTTGAGCGGCGTCTTCGACTTGCGCTTCTTCACTGAGGTGATCAGCGAAGTCCCAGATAATGCGTTTGAAGTCATCAAAGGTGTTTTGAACAAAGGTGTACTCGTCAATGCGATAGCTTGAAATAAACTGACGTAATCGGAACAAGGTCTTTTCCGTGGCCTCAGTGTCTTTTTGGACCAACTCTTTGGCAAAGGCATCGAGTTTGGCGCGCACCTTTCGTACAGAGTGATTTTGGATTTCGAAAAGGTGTTTATTGTAAATATCCAAAATGTACAAAAGGGTCGCACGATCTTCAGTCAAAGAGGGAGTCTCGTTGCTTCTGGCGCTGTCATGGGAGGTTGTTCCCCAATCCATATCAAACTGCTCAACAAGTTTTTTCATCCACTGCTTCAAGTGTTGCCTCCTGGATAAACAATCTAACATCTTCTCATCGGAATTCTGTCGTTTCCGGTGAAGGCGGATCATGGTTTTTTACGAGAGATCTCGTGTCATCTTGAGACATTTGACAAGAATATATTGTTTTCGTCTGTGGACTCACGGACGCATTGTTGTTTTTATGCATAACTTTCTGACACGACCTGCAGGACTTTGGGATTGTCATTATGATGACGTCATTAAGGAGATTTTCCATGGCTGTCAGTGCTAAGCTCAGCGGACCTGATTTTTCTAAAGGCGTGTCAGAAGATTTACTCAAAGACGGGGAAAGTCTTTTGGGTCATGTTGGTGTGGAACCTGTCTTGTTGGTTCGCCAGGATGGAGAATATTTTGCTGTGGGTGCGAAGTGCTCTCATTATGGGGGGCCTCTTCATGAGGGTCTTATTGTCGGGGAAACGGTTCACTGTCCGTGGCATCATGCGTGTTTTGATTTGCGTACAGGGGAGGCGTTGAAAGCTCCGGCCTTGAATCCAATTTCAGCCTGGTTTACGGAAGTGAAAGATCGGCAGGTCTTTGTTGTCGATAAAAAAGCTCCAGTGGTAGAGCCTCGCGAAGGTACGGCCTCAGAGCGTTTTGTCATTATCGGAGGGGGCGCGGCGGGCACCTCAGCCGCGGTCTCTTTGCGCCGTCATGGATTTCAAGGTAGTATCACGATGATCTCAGAGGACAAAGCTTTGCCTTATGATCGCCCCAATCTTTCCAAAGACTTTATGGCAGGCAACGCGCCAGAAGAATGGATTCCGCTTTATTCAGAAGAGTTTTATCGGGACAATAAAATTTCTTTGGAATTGGGAGTCACGGCAGAAAAAGTCGATGCCCATCGCTGTAGTGTCTTTCTGTCGAACGGGAAAACTTTGCGTTATGATCGATGCCTGTTAGCAACCGGAGGTGAACCGATCAAACCAAAAATTCCGGGTGTCGACAAAGGGCATGTTTACCTTCTAAGAACTTTGCAGGATTGTCGACGTATTATCGCAAGAACCTCTTGGGCTTCACGTGTGGTCGTTGTCGGAGCGGGGTTCATCGGCCTGGAAGCGGC
>JANJTG010000164.1 GCA_024711265.1 Bdellovibrio sp.
CCACCCCCCCCAACACGCCACCCCCCCTCCAAAAACAATCCCCCCATCCGCAGGCGCGTAAACTGGAGATCCCGGAGCCGCCGCGATATCCAAACCTGCGTGCAAGGTTGTTTTTCCTGTAAACGGAGAGATGCGATAACCAAAGCGTGAGGTGATCCAACCTTTAGCGGGCTTCATATTCGGTGTTGAGTTCAACAAACTCTGTCTTTCCGACAAGCTCTCCCACAAATCAATAACACTTTGCTCTTTTAACTGGGTTTCTTTCACGGCCTTATCGATACGCACCACCAAAGAAGCGTAATCTTTATCCGCATTTTCGTTCGCTAACTCTCCGACTTGATCGTTCAAGGGCTTTGTATTGGCAAAAACCTGATCTTGAGCTGCAAGCTCAGATCCCTCTTGACGCTGCTCCATCGGCTCATATTCTTCAACCTGTTGTCCTGCTGCGGGCTTCGGCCCCATCGTCAACTTGGTAATACGATCTTCAGCGTCCACATTGGTGATCAACTTCAATTTAGTCGTAAAGGTCTTAACGCGCTCCAGGGAATTTTCAAGCGCACTCACTTTGCTTTCGACCACTTGGAATTGCTTAATGAGTTGAGCGTTTTCAGCCTTCAGGCGCTTGTTTTCCATGGCCTGCAAAAGCAAACCAAAATAATCCACAAGCCCCGCAGCGAAAATGATAATGACAATCGCAGAAATGAAAGAGATGGCCTTAAGCCAAGCAGCCGAGAGCACAATCTTACGGGTTTTCCCCGTCTGATTGCTCACCATAAACAGCGTGACTTTCTTTTTATCCAACTCGCAGACTCCTTCGGGATCTATTCATGAAAATGCAGCAGCATAACCGTGACGTTGTCGTCTCCGCCATTAGCCAAGGCTTGTTCTACACAAGCTTTCACCGCTTTGTCAGGTGTATTTTGGTTCAAAATCTCAGAAATTCTCGAATCTTCGACTAATCCCGAAAGACCATCTGAACACATCAAAAAGATTTCCCCTGGGAAGATCTCTCTTTCAATGATATCGGGGTAAACGTCTCGCTCATAACCCACGCTTCGCGTGATGACATTTCGTCCCACGAATTGGCGCACTTGCTCTTCACTCATCACGCCAGCTCGCAACTGTTCATTAATCAACGAATGATCTTCAGTGATCTGCCAAAGATAAGGACGCTTAAAAAGATAACAGCGGGAGTCACCGACATTGCCCACATAAAGGTGTTTGCCGCGAACATACGCCATCACCATGGTGGTGCCCATTCCAGCCAACTCGGGGCGCTCATTTGCCGCCTTATCAAAGATACGTTGAGAGGCTTCCTCATAACACTGAAGAATCAATTCTCGGGGTGATTTGCGATGGGCCTCTGGTTGAAGCATAATTTCTTCCACGGTTTCCACAGCCATACTGGAAGCGACTTCGCCGCCAGAATGTCCGCCCATTCCATCTGCCACGATAAAGAGTCCCAGCTCTCTATTGATAAGGCACGAGTCCTGGTTTGAATCACGTCGAAGCCCTCTGTCTGTTAAATACCACGAGTCAAATTTCATAGATGTTTCATTTTCACCCAAAGCTGACAAAAGAGTCAAAGTCCGGTCCTAGACTAGAGTCGCATTCTGAGGGCCAGACTCACCATCGCCTTCATTTAAAGTGTCATACTACCGATAGAAAGGGGTGAGGTCTTATGATGAAGTCACCGTCTTTCAGAATGTATGTGCTGCTTTCGCTAGCCGTTCACTTTTTTGTGGTTGGCGCGCTTGTCTTAGTGGAGAGTCTCACACCCTCCGCTCCAAAGACCGAAACTGTGAGCATCAACTTTCTGACTCCGGAAGATTTTCAAAAGATGGCGAAAGTCGAAGAGGCTTTGCGCAAGAAAGCTATTGCCCCCAACAATCAAGTTGTTGAACAGAGTGAAGTTTCTGCAAACGAAGAGGCTCCTGAAAATGCCCGTTTTCTGAGCGCAAAAAATCAAAAAGTGACCAAACAAACCGTGGCCGCCCAACGAGGAGACTTTCAAAACTTAAAAAAAGCAGCTCCTCAAAAAACGGGCCCCAAAGGCGACGGAAAAATGAAGTCCGCCTCCCTTGCTGAAGAATCCAAAAAGCAGATCGCCAAAGATCTCTTTAAAAGTTTCGATGCCAGTGAAGCCCTTGAAAGGCAGAAGCTGGCAGAGCAAAAAACCGGTCTTGGCGAAGGTCTAGGTAACGGCGAACAAAACACCGGGACCGGGGCAGAAACAAGTCAGACAAATGATTATATCAAAGACGTGGAAGTCGGTTTAGAGACGGTTTTGAACACGCGTGAGTTTAAGTACTACTCTTACTACAACCGGATTCGCAAACAACTGTCTCAACACTGGGAAGGGCGCGTTCGCGAGAAGCTCTCAAAACTTTTTAAAGAAGGTCGGTCGCCCGCTGCCACCAATCAAGACCGAATCACAAAACTTATGATTGTTCTTAACGATCGAGGGACCCTCGTTCGAGTTCAAGTACTGAGCGACTCAGGAGTTCGCGATTTAGATGATGCCGCGATTGAAGCCTTTCGGGCGGCGGCTCCATTCCCCAATCCCCCCAAGGGGATCATTGAAGGCGATGGAACAGTTAAGATTCGCTGGGACTTTGTCCTCGAGACATAGCCTTTATTTGAACTCAGTGACAATTTAGGGCCCAGGACCCATGTCCTCGACAAACGCCACGCCCCCAAACCAACTTAAAACTGTCTAAAGATAGGAACAGTAATCGCATTCGAATCCAACTGAAGCGCTCACAATTAGTTTACTAAATGGTTAACTTTTCCAATAACTATTTACAAAACAAATCTGTAGAGGTGCCTATAAAGTGTTTATAACCGCCACATCGGAATTAAACACTTTAAAACAAAGGATGAGACGATGAAAACCTTTACAAAATCAATGATTCTCTGTTCCAGCCTCTTGATGACACTTGCGGCATGCTCCCCTGAAAAGAAACAGGAAAAACAAGTCATCACAGCCACTTTGCAAATGACCTCGCAAGAATTGGCAGAATCCGGAGAACAACTGGTTCAACCTCATTCTCTTCACCTTGCGGATCGGGTTTTTGAAATGGCTCTTGAAAAAGATCCTGACAACAAGAAGGCACAATTTTATCGCTCTTTCCTTAAAAGATTCATGGTGTTTGAAGGAATTCTATATCGCGTATCCCCCTACGTGGAGAAGTATGGCGATAAAGCTCTATTTCAGACGAATATTAAAAACATCCCCAATCATCCCCTGAGACAGTTTCTTCTGAAATCTGACACGAATAAAGCACAGATTAAAAATCTTGCTGATATTCAGATGTTTTTGACTGACTATCGCGATGCCGTCCAAGAGTTCCGAAGTTTTGTAACGAAAAACCCGGATTTAAATATGGATATTTACTTAAACCCATCCCTCTTCGCCAATAAGATCGAGGGCAACATTAAAGAATCTTGCCAGGTAATATCCGAAAAACAGGACGACTTTAAAGTGGAGTGTGACTTTTCCGATGTCGCCAAAATCAAAGTCAATATGGCGGATCTTATGGTTCTAAAACAAGCGGCTGCAGGGGAAGTTCTATATCTAACTCTTTACACTAGCTATGGCGTCGGTAGCATTGACGACTACCTCGTAGAAACCAAGAACAAAGGACTCTCGTCAAAAGAAGCCCTTGAAAAATTGGCGGCAATTCCTGACGTTGGTCTTTTGACAAAAAGACAGGGCTTAACGGCCATCCGCAAAATGGGCGCAGACTTTGGAGTTGGCTTGAAGTGGGCCCTTCGGTATCAAAGCTCTTTGTGCCCGAAAAACAAGGACGGAAAGTCAACCTTGCGCAAAGGATTCTTAGTGACTGATATGTGTATCACCGACACAAACAATGCACAAAATACATTGGCAATCCTAGATAGAGTGCTTGCCGGAACTATGAAGGTGACCTTCGGTGAAACCGAGCAAAAGTTTGAAAAGAACATGAACGTCATGGCTTTGTTTGATCGTCCTGTTCAAGATCTTCGCAGACTTGCGCCGGCAACCTGGAACAGTGAAGGGACTCAAGCGACATCCTTCCACGACAAAACTTTCGGTGGTCTTTTTCCAGACGGTGATGCTGACGAATTACTAAGAAGTAGAAACTAAGACGAAGCTTAGAAAGTCAAACCATGAAGACAGCTCTTGTAGTCACCACATTCATAAGCCTCTTGGCCGGAACCTCGACGGTTCTTGCCAGCGGCATTGAGTCTTCCTTGGGGGGATTTACTCTGAGCACATGCTCGCAATCCAAAACAGAATGTCTTCAAGTCAAAGCCGAAAAAACTCAAGGAAGTCAGCTCAAGCCCTTGCATATATTAACTCATCCAGAGGTTGCAATTACCAAAGGGAAGAACTTAAAGAAGACCGTTCTTCATGGTGAATCCGGATATGTAGACCTAAGTGAAAATCAGCTTGTACTCTTTCAAAAAAGTCAAAACCAACTGACAGAAGTCTCAATTGACCTCACAACTCTTGAGCTCAGTATAACTCGCCAAGGTGATTTATGAGAGTTCTTGTAAATCTACTTGCCCTAATTGCGACCTCAATGATGTTAATAGCCTGCCAAGGTCAGCCCAATGAAGTTGTACGAGAAATCGTCCGCGAGCCCATGCAGAACAGTCAGCAAAACCAAGGGGGCGTCGATGATGGCGGCGGCGGCAATGGGGTCAACGGTCGCCCCTTAGAGTCTTTTGCAAAAAGGATCGCAGAGATCCCAGCATTCTCGCCCCATGTTCTGCCTATTATTCAAAAGATCAATGAGATCCATCCTCGCTTTGCCTCAGATATGATTCACATAGCGACAAACAGGACGTGGTATCTTATCCCCGTTGAACTCAATAAATTGCCTTCCCAAGTAGTGGGGATTTCCATCTCTGACAAAGATTTACAGCAACTGGCTTTACAAACTTTAAGTCATGTTTGGATAAACTCTCGCTTCTTCGAGAATTTTCCAGGCGGCGATGAAGATCGCGCACGGCTTCTCCTTCACGAAATCATTATGGGAATTCGCTTGATGAAATACCAAGGCAGTTTAGACCAATGCTACTCTGAAATCGCGGGCCTAGCCTTGGATTCCAGTCGAAGCGCCGATCATCGAAAGTTACGAGAGGCTTGCGCTCAAAAATATAGTCTGGAAATTTCAGAAAACTCTGTAATTCCTGGGCTTGGCCGACGTATTGATCTTTCCAAGGAGGACTACGACAATATTCGGCAGCTTGTCGTTATTCTCTGGCAAGAAAAAGGCGACGTTTCAAAGGTGGAGTTAGACGCCTGGCTCAAAAGCAATCAGTTTCGAAAATACTAAATTCAGTGTAACAGATTAGTACTCAAACCAATCTATATTCAAACACCGCACCACTTCGGATTTTGAAGGGATGACTCTTGAGGTGATACTCTGAACAAAATTGGGAAGCTCTTGACGAACCCAATCAGCCACCTCTTGCGATAGGGCCATGGGGGCCGAGTAGAAGAAATCATCGTCGCGGACCAGGTTCATTTTGCTGGTGGCCTGGATATGCCAGTTTTGCAAATGACGCCCCACTAATGGAGATGATGTTGGCAAATAGGTGCGAGAAGGCCCCAATTTCAATCTATTTTTTTCTTCTACCAATAAATTATGAGCGATTAAAAAATCTAAAACCTTTTGAACATGATTTCGTGGAAGATTCAATCGACCGGCTAAAGCCTCAGCATCATTGTACTTACCCGTATCTGCCAGCATACGAATACCTTGATAGACCCAACTTGAATAGAAAACCATACGAGCCTCATCGTTTAGCTCATTGGCCTTTACACGATTTTCAAGTTTTTTGGATTTTTCCTGGCGAGTCTTGATTTGGCGAAGAAAGCGCTTTTGCAACTTGTGACTTCCCGCTCGGCCATAATCCACAAGTAGTAAAAAGTAATCCGTTTCGTCATCATCCAGACTGAGATAGTCACAAAGATCCGATGCCAGTTCGAGGCTTAAGTGTTTATCCCCTTTGAAAACCTGACTGACCATGGTGGTAGACACATTTAAAGCATGAGCCAGTCGACGATACTCTCCGAACCCCTGACGGGGTTGATTTTCCACCCATGCATTGTAGAACTCTTTATAGTCCGAATAGTGATAGACTGAAATCGACATTAATATATTAACTAATTAGTTAACTTTTCCGTCAACTTTTCACAAAACAAATCTCAAAAAGCTAGACCCACACCTGTACAAAGGAACTCAATCAACCAACCCAACAATAGAGGTATAATATGAGATCGTTTGCTCTAATCTTAGTTCTTTTTCTCAGTCTCGGCGCACGCGCCGCCGACCAAGACGTGAAGATTGTAGATCGAACCAACGCTGTCCTGCAGGGCTCCAGCGAACATATGCGTTTGGGGAAGAAGATGTCCATCACCCTTCAACCATTCGGGCAGGGAGTCACATACACAAACCTGACGACCCTAGGCTTCGGATATCACTTGGATCGCAACAGTTTGTTTATATTAGAATAATCCCCCGAAAGACGGACAAGATTTCTCTCAGACCGATCCGCCACATCCTCAGCAATGGGGCTTCATTACAAGGAATTCGTTGGAAATTCCTTTTACTGGAAAGGAGGACTCGACTATCGACAGACCGAGTACATCGAAAACCATGTCACTGACGAAGCACATATTAAAGGCAACTCTTGGGCGCTCAGCATTGTGATTGGAAATCAATGGCAATGGGAAAACTTCACACTTGGCTGTGACTGGATCGGATTCAGCAAGCCCTTTGGAACTACTATCGCCGAAGCCTCTGGCAACATTGAGAGTTTTAGCGCCGAAGATCTGTACTTTCGCGATGACGTACTTCAGTTTGGCCGCTTTTACGTAGGGTATTCCTTCTAAAGAACCGGTTTTTCACTTATTTACTTAGGGGACCCAGCAATACGCGGCCCCTAAGTCTAAAATAGAGCCAGAACTCTTGCCGCGGGGCTTAAATCCATGGACTCCTCTCCTCTACAGTGCTAGTTTGCCAGACGCTAGAAAAGTACAAATTCTCAAGGAGAAACCGTTGGATAACTCTACTCTAAAAAGCGTAAAACCTGAGGTTCTAGACTCTATCGCTAGACGTGCTCACTACTTGGCAACCCAGATGATCTGGCAAGCCAACCACCGCCCCGACAAAGAAAAGGGCGATCCTAAAATCGGAGGACACCCTGCGGCCTCGGCCAGCTCCCTTCATATCATGGGAGCTTTACACCTATTGGTGAAGTCAGGTTTCGACCATATCGCCAACAAACCCCACGCGTCCCCTACTGATCACTCTTATAACTATCTGCTTGATTTGCTTTTGAAGAATGATCTTTCAAAGCTCACACAAGAACAGGCCGATCAGGCCATGCATGGACTGCGTAAGTTTTCTGATGGCAGCGAATACGTATTCCAATCCTATCACTCAGCATACGATCCTGATCAGCACAACTTCTTCCCCTCTGGAACCGTGGGAATCCCTCCTGTTGAGGCGGGTTACTTGGCGTTGGCTTATCGTTATGCTCGTGAACACGGTTATGAAGTTCCAGATGCTCACTTCTGGGCAGTTTGCGGTGACTCGGAATTCCGCGAAGGTTCTATGTATGAAGCTGTTCCTGACTTCGCCGAACGTGAAATCGGTTCTTTAACTTGGATTTTGGATTACAACCGCCAATCTTTGGACGGACAACGTATCACGAACAAAGAAATCATGAACGGCACTGACGCTGACCGTGTCGAGCGCACAATGGCTGCGAACGGCTGGGAAGTCATTCAGGTTCGTCACGGATCTAAGCGCCAAGCTCTGTTCAAAAAGAAAGACGGCGATACCTTCAAGAACTTCCTTGAAAAAGAATTGGCGGACTATGAACTGCAAGCCCTTCTGCTTGTTCAGGACATGAAAGCTCTTAAAAAAGGAATCGCCAAAGAACATCCTAGTATGAAAAAGTTCTTGGAAAGTGTTTCTGATCAAGAGCTTTACGAAGCTATTCGCGACTTCGGTGGTCACGATATGGTGGCTTTGGCCGAAGCCATGTTGAAGTCCAAACAATCAAAACGCAAACCGACCATCATCATTGCTCACACTTTGAAAGGTTGGGGGCTTAAAGCCGCGGCTCAACCGGGCAATCACTCTTCTTTACCCCAAGAAGAAGAAGTGATGGAGCTCAAAGCAAAACAAGGCATCAAGGGCGACAAGCTTTATGAACGTTTTGCGTCTGGCAGTGTAGAGGCGAAATTCCTCGCGGCCCGCTCTGAAAAATTATACTCTGAAATCAAGGCGCAACACGCTTTGAAGGCCAAGAATCAAGAGTACTTCTTAAAGAAACTGACGGAGTTCGGCGACATCCCTCAGTCTTTAGAGATCAACACGAAGATGACTAGCTATCCCCATACACAGTGGATGCTGGGTCAGTTGACAGCGAAACTTACTCGTATCTCAAATACACCACTGGATGAATCCAAGCTGGGCGAAAAACAAAAAGCGCTCACGGCTCTTGAAAAACCTTTCAAACTTCCGGGTGAGCTGTTCATTTCCATGGCACCAGACGTGGGTACTTCGACAAATCTAAACCCCGCTATGGATGGTAAGATTTTCGGAGCTCCTGTTGTTCAAGATCTTGAAACCGAGTTGGGCGTAAAAGACCACAAACTTCCTGACCTCGTTCCTGGCGAAGATGTCACAGATCGTTTCTTGCGCTTTGAAATCGCCGAAGGAAATGTGATGTCGTGTGTGGGCGCGTTTGGAAAAATGCGTGATGTTCTTGGCATTCCTTTGATTCCTTTGATGACAGTTTATGACTTCTTCATCAAACGGGCATTGGACCAATACTTCTACAATCTTTACTGGAAGAGTTCTTTCATTTGCGTGGGAACTCCTTCGGGCGTGACCTTGTCTCCAGAAGGAGCCCAGCACGGCTGGAAGTCTGACATCCAAATTCCAAACCAAATCACCTGGGAACCGTTCTTCTGCCAAGAACTTGATTGGATCTTGTGTGACACCATCAAACGCCATGTCTTGAATGACAACGTCGGCAGAACAGGAACTCTTTTGAGACTTGTTACTCGTGGTGTGGAACAAAAAGACATGACTCACTACCTGAAAAAACAAGCTCGCTTTAAAGTGGGCCTTGAGGGGGCCTTGTCTCGCGCGGAATTCCCTATCGCGGGGGCTTTCAATGAGGAAGAGGTCAACACACAAGAAGAAACTCAAATCATGGCAACCATCCGTGAAGAGGTTCTTAAAGGAGCTTACTACCTTATCGACTACCGTGGCTACGCAGGTTACGAGCCCGGTGACAATGTTGTGAATATCTTTGCCATGGGCGCTCTTGTCGCTGAAGCGATCAAAGCTTCCGAGGCATTGTTGGCTCGCGGTATCTACGGAAACGTGATCGTTGTCACATCTTCAGATCTATTGATCGGAATTCAAGCTCATGAAAATGATTATGAGTATCTGAAAAATGGATTGGGTGTGAATTCGAACTTGTACCTGAGAAAAGCCGATGAAGTTACTACGGGCGACCTTATCACGGTGGCTGGAAAACGCATCCCTGTCGTGAGTGTCGCTGACGGAGAAGCGGGATTGCTGGATAACATCGGCTCCATCATTGGTGTTCGCCAAGAATCATTGGCCGTTCGCAAACACTCAAAATGCGGTCGTCCTTCTGAAATCTACGCTTACCATGGCATTGATGCTGAATCCGTTGTTGAAGCCTGCGGCAAAGTGTTGGCTGAAACGGCTCTTGAAAAAGTCATTGTCTCAGAAAGTGCCCTGGGTGAAGCTCATCAAGTCGAGGGCCGCGCAGGACATTGGACAGAACTATGGCCTGCAAAAACTACTGTGCACAAACACTAAAGAGTTGGATTTGAATGGATTATAAGGATCTCGCTGACCAAGAACTCCCCTTTGATGGGGAGTTCTTTTTAGCGAAAAACAAAAAGTACGAAGAGCTGGTTTTTTTTGTGCACTTCTACGAAGGCAGCAAAAAGAAACTTCTTCGTCACATCAAGCTTGTGAATGAATTGGGCTTTGATGCATTTGCTTTTCAACTTAACGGTGCCATGCAAGATCTTCTTTCCTTTCATCCCCCCGTCAGTGCCAAAGGTTACTTTGGCACCAAACACATCTATGCTGATCAAATTGAAGCCCTCTTAAATCGAATTCCCGGTAAAAAAATTGTGTTCGCGTTTTCGAATCCCAGCGCTTCGGCGATTGAGGCGATGGCCCGACGATCTTGCTCGGACACCGTGGCCTTGATTTGTGACAGTGGCCCGACCGCTCGTTTTGTTCCCTCGGCTTATCAATTGGCCACACACGAATATAAGATTAAACCCTTGGCCTTGCGAGCTGTGCTCGCCCCTCTTGTGAGTTTTGCCTGGAGTCCATTTCTTCATAAGGATCTTCATAAAGACCTTAAAACTTTCCCACAAGGATTTCGAATTCTCTCTATCCGTGGCTGGAAGGATCTTCTCATCCCTCCTAAACATATTGATGAAGTCTTTGAACCACACATTCAGCTAGATTGGACCAAACTCTCACTGCCTGAAGCCGGACACCTGACAGGCCTTCGCGACTTCAAAGCCGACTATGCTCCGTCCGTAGAGCGCTTCTTAAAAAGTGTCGCGACTCCCCTTCTGTGAGAAATCATAGATCCATTGTGTCCCTGTAACTAGACTCTTCATACTTGCCGATTACCCTTAAATACCAAGGAGTATTCGACTTATGAAATCATGGGTATTGCGCTTGACGATCTGGACTCTTGCTTGGATCCCACTTGTAACCACCGCTGCGGGACGCGGCACTTATCTCTATGAATCCGCCTTCAATCAGATGGGACGAGCTTACATCGATTTACTGGAAGAAAAGAACACGGACGTTTTGTCCAATCTACCTGCGGATAAACGCAACCTTTGCCTGCAACGTTATCAAGGAATTCTTCGTGATGGCGTGATCGATATTCGTTTGGCCCTTGGTTACTTTGATTGGACCACGGGAAGAGAAGTGCGAGCGGAGGGAATCAATTTTGGTTTCAGCCCCTCCATGGACTTGGGAGCTTTTTCTTCCCTCAAACAACTCTTACTTACCCCCTGTTATGGCAAGGCGCGATTTTGTGGATTTAGGCAAGACCCTCAAAATATGTACCGTTTTTCTCGCGAAGTGAACATTCACGGCAACAAGTATGTCGCGCGCGTGGAGGTGCAGTTTTCTTCCCAAACGGAATATCTGAGCGCCAACTTAGGCGACTATCGCAATGAACAAAAGCAGCGCACTCAATATATGGAAAACTACTTCGCACGAGGTCTGCAAAATGCCGATGCGATCTTCTATTTTGGTCACTCCAGAAATGGCGGTGGCCCGGACTTTGCCCCACCCATTTTTGTGAGTGGCCGGAATAAGGTGAATTACGACGGCTATTACGAAGTGCAAAGACCTGGCCTTAAAAAAATGGTCGCCACTTTAAGCGCTTCACAGTCAAAAGCGCCGATCTTGGGGCTTATGTCTTGCGCTTCTCGCGAACACTTCTTACGAAAAGTACGCAGTGTTGCTCCGCAGATGGGAGTGATCACGTCACGTGATGTTCTGAATGTGGACGAAGTCTACACGGCGATGATCGGCGGGGTTGATGCGATTTTGCGGGGACAGTGCCAACAGAGTTTTTATCAATCACTGCGTATGACTTCTAGCAATCAACAGTTCATCACGATGGATGGAATGTTTGAATAAACTCGCAAACATCTCGATGTTAGGCCACCCCACCTTTCCCACTTAAAAAGACTCCTCTATACTTGAGGTGCCAGAATCGGAGGTCTGTATGGTTAATTTGGAAACGCTTCCTCATCCTGAATTTTTACCTTACCCCAATCACTATACGGTGGCTTTCTTTCGCAACCGCGAAGACGCCGAAAAAGCCATTCGCGAGCTCGAGGAACAAGGTTATGACGATGAAGACTTTAACCTTTTTGAAGGGGCTCACGGAGTGAGTGCCGTGGATCTTGAGGGGACCCATCATACGGTTTTAGAAAATTTTATGCGAAAGTTTATTAAGTTTTCTGACTCCGCAGAGTGGAATTTCCTTAGGGAGGCGGATCAGGAGATCAAAAACGGTCACATTCTTCTTTGTGTCCCGACTCCCAACGACTTAGACAAAGAGGAGGTCATCGCTACTTTTAAACGAACTGGCGGTTATGATCTTCGTTATTTCACCCCCCTTTATGTCGAAGAGGTTGTGTGAATGGAAATTGTAAGGTAGAGCTTCCCCATAATAGAGGTGAATTATGGGTGATCTTGAATTTCGTATCTACAAAGTCCCTTCTGAATTTGGCGACTGGTTGGCCGCTTTTGAGGGTAAAGATCTTATTTTCCTAGGAAACTACAACTTGGGTAAAAAACTGGTTGAGGGGGACCTCGCAGAGTTCTTCCATAAAAACTACCACTTCCATGTCGGCTCTTTCGCTCCAGTCAAATGGAGCAAAGGGAACTTCTGGCAAACCAAACACAACATCAAGCTGCAAGGAACAGAATTTCAAGTGCGAGTGTGGTTGGAGCTTTTAAAAATCCCCATGGGAAAAACATGGACCTATTCAGAACTTGCTAAAAAACTTCGTAAACCAAGTGCCGTCAGAGCGGTGGCTTCGGCGGTTGCTCAAAACCCCGTCAGCTACTGGATTCCCTGCCACCGGGTTGTGGGAAAAAATACGAATAAACTCAAATATCACTGGGGCCCAGAAACGAAGAAACATCTTCTGACCGCAGAAGGTGCTTTAAATAGCTAATTTATAAAGGTTTTAGGAAAACTAAAACCTTAGTCCATATTTGCAGAGAGCTCTTTGACTTACACATAATTTACATAGTAATTTATGTGTAAGTGGAGAGCTTTATGAGTACCCTGACCCTTCCCGAATTCGCCGACATTCCCTTTGTCTCTGCCGAACACTTGCAACCTCCTGCGGGACTCCCGACAGGAATTCGAGTGGTGGACGACTTTCTTTTATGGAAAGGAATCCCCCAAGGGGACTTAAGCCTTTTTCAAGGCCTGCCCGGAACCGGGGCCACCTCGTTGTGGATTAAAATCATTCAAAACGTTCATGCCCAAAACAAATGGGCAGCTTGGATCAACGGGGACTCTCAATTGTTCCCAGCCCATCTGTCATCTCAAAAAATCAATTTAAAGAAACTTTTGGTTGTGAAAGAGCCTCAAGAACCAGAACAACTTTTTTGGCTGCTGCAGGAGCTTATCACGAGCTCTTTGTTTGAAGTCATTGGCTGCAACCTGAAAGAGGTTTTTTTAAAGAATCACCAACTGCAAAAACTCAAACGCCTTTGTCGTCTGCACAAAGTGGCCTTGGTCTTCGTGAATCAAAAAGCCACTCGCTTCGTCAATCCTCTTTTCAGTTTGATGATTCATTTTCAAAGAGACTTCATCACAATTCAAAGAGCCCTTCACCGCCCGACACCCTTTAATATTGCTGGGAGTATGATCCATGCGAACTTTATGCATCAATTTAAAAACACCGCAAGAAAGCTCCTCAGCTGAGGCTTTTTTGATCCTGAGCCCACGGGTGCAATTTCGTTTTCCACAATTTATTTTTGTCGAAATCGAATCCACTCAGCATTTTTTCGGAGGTGAGAAATCCTGCTTGGAAAAAGCTTTGGAGATTGCTGCCAAATTTTCCCCTGACGCTTGCGCTGCGATTGCAGACACTCCTTCTGCCGCTCAAATGTTGGCCCGATGGCGTCCTTCGTGCATTGCCCCTCGAGGAAAAGAGCAGGAGGCCTTTCGCGGACTGGGCCTCGATGCGCTGAAAGATCTGGAAGGGCTCCAGCCCTGGCCTCAAAAAAGACCAGTGGAACATATGATTTCATTTTTCCACACGCTGGGCGTGCATGGACTGGAAGATGTCTTAAATTTTCGTCTCAATTCATTGCGTGAAAGATGGGGGGACTTCGGTGTTTTACTTTGGAATCGTTTGCATTCTCAGGACGCTCAGGTCATTTCACCTCTTATTCCTCGCGACCCTCTTGTGGGCTATGGTTACTTGGACGATCCCTTAGGTTCCGTGCCCTTGTTGATGGTGCGCATGAAGCCCCATCTGGACATTCTTTTTGCTCGCTTGGCGGGTTTGTCTCGTTACGCTCAAAAGCTGGAAGTGATTCTTCACTGCGAATATTCGGATAAAAAATATCCTCTGACTATTGAGCCCGTCAGTCCCACTCGGGATCAGAAGTTATTTGAAGATCTTTTAGAAAAAAAAATGTCACAGCTTACTTTAGAAAATCCTATTCGCGAATTTGAGATTTCTCTTTTCGATGTTCCTGAAAAGATTCAGCAGTTGGATTTTTTCGAGCCCCGAGACAACAGCGAGGATCGTTGGCGCCGTTTGATCAGTTTTGCCAAACAAGCCCAATGTGAAATGGGTTTTTTGCAGATGGAGGCCAGCCACTTCCCTGAACAAAGTTTTCGTTTTGTCACGGACTGGCCTGAGGACTTCAAAGCCCAGGATCTGATCGAACGTCAGGATGAGGCCCTGCAAATCAAATCCGTTTACGCCAAAGGGCTGGCTGCCAGCCCTCGCCCCTCTTTGTTGTTGGATAAACCTCAGGCTCTCAACGCGTCCGAGGTTCAAAAACTTCGCTTCGTGTCTTCCCTGCCCAGCGAAAGAATTGAGTCCTCCTGGTGGCAGATCAGTGTTCAAGATTTAAAAAATCGCGATTATTACTTTGCGCTCTCTCATCAAGGTCAGCTTCTGTGGGTTTTTAAAGATCGCATAAATTCACAGGTGTATTTACATGGGTTCTTCGACTAAAACACTGACTCCCGTTAAAAGAAATCCCCTGCCGACAGTGCGCGCACGGGGTTTTGTCGAACTCTTGGGACGAAGTAATTTTTCCTTCCTCCAAGGAGCTTCTCACCCTGAAGAAATGGTCCAGGAGGCGATTCGCCATGGTTATGACGGATTAGCCCTTTGTGATCTCAATGGTTTCTATGGTGTGGTGCGCGGATTTCAGACGGCTCAATCGCCGTCTCTTTTTACCGCATCCCTGAAGGCCAAAGAGGGGTTTCATTATTTAATTGGTTCTGAACTTACACTGACAGATGAAACCTCTATCACACTCATCCCTTTGAATAAGCAAGGTTATTCACACTTATGCGAACTTCTGACTTTGGGAAAACGACAAGCGGCCAAGGGTTTTTCGAAACTGAGCCTCGAACAGATTGAAAAGTACAATCAAGGTCTTCTCTGTTTGGCCTTACCACCGTGGAATGAAACACGCTATCAACAATTGGAAAACATTTTCGAGGATCGTTTGTATCTTCCGGTTTGGCGGGATTTTACTTGGGAGTCTCATGGCTTTTGTCAGCAGGCTTTTGTTTTAGAAGAAAAATATCAAGCTCGCCTTTTCGTCACGCAAAGACCTTTTATGCACTCGCCCGAAAGAAAACCTCTGTTTGATGTTCTGACCTGCATCTTACATCACACCACCTTGACAGAGGCCAAGAATAAGTTAATCCAAAATGGAGAACGTCACCTGAAAAGCCTCGAAGATATTTCCTATCTTTGGCAAGATCGCCTGGATCTTGTGGAAAAAACTGTGGAGATCGCAAAACGCGTGACGTTTTCTTTGGACGAAATTCGCTATCGTTACCCGCACTCACAACTCCCTCTGGGAAAAACCCCCTCGGAACATCTGAAAGACCTGGCCTGGGAAGGGGCTCATAGAAGATTTCCCTTGGGAGTCCCAGAGAAAGTTCAAAAGATGATTTCCTATGAGCTGGAACTCATCAAAGACCTTGAATACGAAGACTATTTTCTGACCCTGAAAGAGATCTGCGATTTTGCCAACAGTAAGAATATTCTTTTTCAAGGGCGCGGATCTGCTGCGAACTCGGTGGTTTGTTTTTGTATAGGCCTTACCTCCGTGGATCCTACCAAGATTGATCTGCTCTTTGAGCGATTTATTTCTCGAGAACGTCGCGAACCTCCGGATATTGATATCGACTTTGAACACAGTCGTCGTGAAGAGGTCATTCAGCACATCTATGAAAAGTACAATGAGCGCCATGCCGCCATGGTCTGCACAGTGATTCGCTATCGTTCGCGCATGGCAATTCGTGAAGCGGCCAAGGTTTTCGGCGTTCCACTAGCCAAAGTCAATGAAATGATCAAATTCATGGGCAGGGATGGAATGAGTCGGCTGCTTGATCCCGCCGTGTCTGCGCGCTTTGGGCTGGGTGTGGGACAGTGGCAGATGTTTTTAAATTTGGCTCAGCAACTTCGGGGATTCCCTCGTCATTTGGGAATCCACACGGGAGGATTTCTTATCACTCAAGACCCCATCACCGAAATGGTTCCCGTGGAAAAAGCGACAATGGAAGGCCGCTATGTGATTCAATGGAACAAAGACGATGTGGCCACTTTAAAGCTGATGAAGATTGATGTCCTTAGTCTGGGAATGCTCACCTGTCTTCGGAAGTGTTTTGATCTTTTGCGCGAACACAAGGGTTTAAGTTTTAACTTAGCCAGCATTCCCGCGGATGACCGCCCCACCTACGACATGATTTGTAAAGCCGACACCATCGGGGTCTTTCAGATTGAATCACGAGCCCAGATGAATACGTTGCCTCGCATGTTGCCTCGTCATTTCTATGATTTGGTGATCGAGGTCGCCCTGGTTCGCCCCGGCCCTTTGCAAGGGGGCATGGTGCATCCCTATTTACGTCGTCGCCAGGGACTGGAAAAAGTCACTTATGCTCACGAAGATCTAAAACCTATTTTAGCAAAAACCCATGGAGTTCCTATTTTCCAAGAACAAGTCATGAAAATCGTGATTATCGCCGCTGGATTTTCTCCCGGTGAAGCTGATGAACTTCGTCGGATTATGTCGTCAGCTTGGCGTAAACGTTCGACCATGGAAGCCATTCGCAGCCGGATTCTTGAAGGATTTATTCGTCATGGCATCAAACAAGAATACGGCGAACAAATCTATAAAACCATCGAAGGATTTGCGAATTATGGTTTCCCCGAAAGTCATGCCGCCAGTTTCGCACTTTTGACTTATGCCAGTTGTTTTATCAAACACCATCACCCGGATGTTTTTGTCTGCGCTCTTTTAAACAGTCAGCCCATGGGATTTTACGCTCCACGCACACTGATTGCCGAAGCACAACGTCATGGCGTAGAGGTTCGGCCTTTGTGTGTGCAAAAGTCTAATTACGATTACACACTGGAACCCCATCTTGAGGGGCACGCCCTGCGCGTGGGTCTGCGTTCTTTATATGGATTTCCCGAACATATCTTAAGAAGAATCGAAAATTCACGAAAAACAAAAGGGCCTTTTAAAGACATTGCGGATTTTATTCATCGCACGGAACTTCCTCGCAGTGCTTTAACCAAACTAGCCGCCGCCGGAGCTTTTGAATGTTTCAACGCCAATGTCCGTGAGCTTATTTGGCACCTTGAAAGCCTCAGTCTGGATCAACAAAGCTTTTTATGGGGACATCCGAAAGAACAATTCAGCTTTAACGACGAAGAGGACGTCGGCGAGTCCCTTCCTTTTGAGTCCAATTGGGATCGTTTACGCCGTGAATATGACACCAAAGGCTTTTCTGTCGACTCACATCCACTCTCTGTTTTGCGATCTTATTTGAAATCTAAAAACTCAGAACTTATTTCCAAACGTTATGTGCCTTACTTTTGCTCTGGGGATCTTGAACGACTGAAAAACAAATCTAAAGTGCGCCTGGCAGGTCTTGTTTCCATCACCCAACGCCCCCCCACAGCCAAAGGCATGTGTTTTATTATGCTCGAAGATGAATTTGGTTTTATGAATATTGTCATTCATCCCGAAATCTACCAAAAAGACCGTATGACGATCTATGGGCGCTCTCTTTTAGAGATTCACGGTCAGGTGGAAAAGGTCGGAAATCTTATCAACATTCGTGCGGAAAGAGTTCTCCCTTTACAATAATTCTTCTTGCACAATAAGTTGCACTGTCGACAAGAAGCCCCTATATTTTCGGAAATGATTCGCGAAGCCCTGATCTTTTTGTTAACTCCGACAACTCCTTTAGCCAAGAAGTATGGCTTTCTTTATCAATCCATTGCGCTGAGCGCTCGCTATGAACGATGCAAAAAACAATGGATTCCTCATCTTAAAAACTGTCAGGATCTTTTTTTAGAAAGCCTTAAATATCTTCCTCAGAAAAAATCAGTGATCATTTTAGGAAGCGCGCATCTTCATGAAATTCCTTTGCACTTGCTGGTCGGTCACTTTGAAAACATCACTCTGGTAGATGTCATTCACCCTTTAAAACATCACTGGTTGGCAAAAAGAAACCCACGCTTAAAGTTGATCACCCAGGATCTTTCTCAAAGCCTAGAGCGACTTGACTCCCTGCAATCTCTTGAAGACTTACACGGTCTTATTCAAGAACTTTCAACTCAAGAACTTTTTCACTTTGAAGCCGACCTCATCGTGTCTGGAAACCTTCTGTCCCAATTGGCACTTCTGCCCATGGAGTCCATCGAACGCAAGATCCAACGTAAACTTTCTTTGGAAGAAAAAGATCACATCTGCACCGCTTTTGCCGAGATCCATCTGAAAAATCTAAGAAACTGCCAAGGTCAAAAGCTGGTCTATGCCGATCGCGAAGTAACTTATCGAAATCCACAAAATGAAGTCATCTATCAGGGGAAGTACCCTGTTTCTTTCACCGGCTTCCAAAAGATCAAAGAATGGAACTGGTTGCTCGCCCCTCTCAAGGAAGCCTCTAAAGACTATTCCATTGAAATGAAAATTGAAGCTTACAGAGCCTGATTATTTTTTAATGGCGACATAAAGACCTTCAAAGGTCGGCACCATGGCCCCCTCAAAAAGCTGGGGGTCCGCCAGACGTCTGTTGAACTCTTGCATGATTCTGATTTGTTTTTCAGAAAAACGCTGTTGAGTGGTTTCGCCCCACACCGCCCCACTTAAAAAGACATTGTCGGCCAGAATCAATCCCCCCGAACGCAGATTTTTTTCAGCCCATGTCAGATAGTCAAAATAGGCTGCCTTGTTGCCGTCGATGAAAACCCCGTCAAAGGGCCCCAGCACAGAAATCTTTTCCAACTCTTCGCGCGCATCACCCATGACAAGATGAATCTTCTTCTTACTTTGATCTATTTGCGTGAATATCTGCGCGGCCATTTCGCCGTGTTTTGGGTCTTTTTCCAAAGTCCAAAGTTCGCCCCCTTCCGGCAAAGCCTCAAAGAGGTACTGCGCCGAAAGCCCAGTCAAAGTTCCAATCTCAACGAACTTTTTAGCGCCATGGGCGCGAATCAAGGTTTTAATTAATTGCGCTTCCGCCGCCGAGATGCTGATGCGACCCAGCCCCAATTCATCCGCGCACTTTCGCGATTGCAGCTTGAGTTCCGTCTCTTCTTTCAGAAGAGACGCCATATAGACATCTTTGTTACTTAGCATCGTTTCACGCATAGACCTCATCATCCCATAGATGCACCGTGAAGTTAACAGGAAGTTAATTTGCGACCTCTCAATATTCCAAGAATAATTCTGAACACAACTTTGAAATCATTTTTCGGAGGTATTTATGAAGTGCCAGATCCTAACTGCCTTAGCCCTGACTCTCACCCTGGGAGCTTGCGCTTCCGACACAAAAAAAGAAGAGCGAGAATATATGAGATCCTCTGACACCCGCGCGCCCTCTTCGGCGTTGGCTGGCGCCTCGGAAGATCTTCGTAAAAGCACTAAATTCTCGACTCTTTCACAAAATATCCGCTTCAGCACAGCGAGTTCCGATCTCTCCCCATCCTCCCGTCGTGCTTTGGATGAAATTGCCGCTGAGATGAGAAAATCAGTGAACTCATTTGAAAAAGTGCGCATCTCAGGGCTGACCGATGCCACGGGGGACAGTGAACGGAATCAACGCCTTTCCCTGGCTCGCGCCGAAAGGGTCCGAAACTACTTGATCTCCAAGGGCGTTCCCGAAGAAAAAGTTGAAGCCATTGGCAAAGGACCGGCTTCTTCTGAAACGATGGCCTCCGCTTCTCAACATGCCCGCGATCGACGTGTTGATTTTGAGATTGTCGAATAATTTGAAAGACGGCAAGATAGTGGATCTATGAATCCACTTCTTGTATTTGATCTTGATGGAACGTTGATTGATTCCGCCCCGGATATCATTGTCGCGGTCAACCGCACCCTGCAAAATCACGGGAAAAAAATTCTGAGTGATGATGTCATTATTTCTCATATCGGCGAAGGCCTTAAAAAACTCATCGCCGATATTTTTATGGAAGATGACCTGGACCCGGCCGAGATCATCGAACTTGAAATGGAGTTTCTCAAAATTTATGAAGAAGAGATGTTCAACAAAACTCGCATCTTCCCGGGTGTTGAAGATTTTCTAAGCCACTATGCGGGCCCAATGGCCATTATCACTAATAAAAACGAGCTTCCTGCCAAAGCCATCTTGAAGCACCTGAAATTGGATCGATTTCCTTGGGTAAATGTTTTTGGAGCCGACACCTTGGAAGAGCGTAAACCCAGCCCCCTCCCCTTAAGGACCATGATGGAGCTCGCTGGCCACAACGCCACCAATACGTTTATGATTGGCGATGGAATTCCAGATGTTCTCTCGGCTTTACGAGCTGGAGTCCCCTCGATTGCGATTGAATTCGGATACACCTCCCTCCAGCTCCTGCAAAAGTATGAACCTCAAGGAATTTTAGGACACTACCGGGAGCTTCCTGCTATGATCAAAAAGCTCTCTCAAAAGGCATGACGCATGGTCGCTAGAAAAAGTCACCAGGCACCTTTTGTGGGCTTGCCTCAGAGCGGCGTGGACTATATAAGATGAGAGCTTTCAAAATGGGGGTCATCTCCGGTGAGTGATATTCTTTTAGAGGTACAAAATCTTAAGACGCGTTTTAAAACCGACGACGGATCTTTTTTCGCCGTTGACGACGTCAGCTTTTCTGTAAAAAAAGGGCAAACACTTGGAATCGTTGGCGAATCTGGCTGCGGCAAGTCAGTCACCTCCCTTTCTATTATGCGCCTGATTCAAAAACCGGGGAATATCGAATCCGGAAAAGTGCTCTTTAAAGGGCAAAATCTTCTCGAACTTTCCGATGATAAAATGAGAGAAATTCGCGGCAACGAAATCGCGATGATCTTTCAAGAGCCCATGACCTCTTTGAACCCCGTTTACACGATCGGGGATCAAATCGAAGAAGCGATTTTACTTCACCAAAAAGAGCTGAATAAACAACAAGCTCGCGAACGCGCCATCGATATGCTTCGTATTGTGGGAATTCCGGCGCCCGAAAAACGTTTCCACGAATATCCTCACCAGCTTTCGGGAGGTATGAGACAACGTGTGATGATCGCCATGGCGATCAGCTGCAACCCCGAACTGCTTATTGCCGACGAGCCCACCACAGCTTTGGATGTGACCATTCAAGCTCAAATCTTGGATTTGATGCGTAAGTTGCAAAAAGACTTCAACGCCGGAATGATTTTGATCACTCACGATCTCGGTGTGGTTGCAGAGATGTGCCAAGAAGTTGCCGTGATGTACGCTGGCCGTATTGTCGAATTTGGAACTGTCGAAGATATTTTCTATCGCCCTAAGCATCCTTACACAAAAGGTTTGCTGGATTCGATTCCTCACTTCGAAACCGGTCACAAGCTTGAACACTTGAGAACAATCAAAGGCATGGTGCCAAGTCTTTACAACCTTCCAAAGGGTTGTCGCTTTGCCGATCGTTGTCCTTACGCCCAAGATGATTGCCGGGCCGCTTACCCCTCTCTTGAAAATCTTCGTGGCCTCCATAAGGTGGCTTGTTACCACCCATTGTCTGAAGAGGTAAAATAAGAATGAGCACTCCTCTTTTGAAAGTTGAAAATCTCACAAAAAGTTTCCCTATCTATGGTGGCCTATTCAGTCGCGAAGTGGCCAGCGTGAAAGCGGTTCAAGGTATTTCTTTTGAACTCAACAAGGGTGAAACCCTTGGTCTTGTGGGCGAATCCGGTTGCGGTAAATCCACATTGGGCCGTTGCCTGATTCGTCTTCATGATTCCACATCTGGAAAGATCAGCTACAACGGAAAAGACATTACCCACATCGCCGGTGAAGAACTTCGCGAAATGCGCAAAAAGATGCAGATCATCTTCCAAGATCCCTTTGCGTCTTTGAACCCACGCATGACTATCGGTGCGATCCTCGAAGAGCCGCTGATCATTCATAATCTTTATGCTTCCGCGAAAGACCGCCAAGATCGCATTCACGAATTGTTGGATCTTGTGGGTTTACGCCGTGAACATCTAAATCGTTATCCTCATGAGTTCTCTGGGGGACAACGGCAACGTGTGGGTATTGCGCGCTCTTTGGCCGTCAATCCCGAGTTGATCGTCTGTGACGAGCCCGTTTCGGCCTTGGACGTTTCTATCCAAGCACAAGTCATCAATCTTTTGATGGAGCTACAACAGAAATTGGGTCTGACTTATATCTTCATCGCCCATGACTTGAAAGTGGTCGAACATGTTTCCACAAAAGTGGCCGTGATGTATTTGGGTAAAATCGTCGAGATGGCGGAAGCCGAAGAGCTTTACCGCAATCCCAAACACCCCTATACCAAAGCCCTGATGTCGGCAATTCCGGTTCCAGATCCTCGCCGTCGTGATGAACGTATCATTCTGACTGGCGATGTTCCGTCCCCGATCAATCCGCCCTCAGGCTGCCACTTCCATCCTCGTTGCCCTATGGCCATCGAAGATTGCAAGACCATCGTCCCGCCTTTGGAAGAAAAATCCAAGGATCACATCGCAGCTTGTATCAGAGTGTAAAGAAGTTGGCAGTTTAGTCCGATAGACTCCCTAGTGTACCGGGGAGTCTATGAAAACACAGGGTAAAGTTTGGATCATTTACGATGCTGAGACGAAAACGCAGACAAAACCTATGTCTGTTGTTCAGGCTCAAGTCACCCTGCTTTCTGTAGCGGCAGAGAATCCCGGAAAATATTTTATTTGGACACCCGGCTGGGAAGAGTGGATCTGCGTTCGTGAGTTTCTCGATTCAGATCAGAACTATTTTGCAATCATTCAACCTCCTAAACCCAAAGAAATATCAAAAGAAATTCCAACTGAGACGCTGACTGCGACTCACAATGCCCCAGCAACCAACAACACGGATAGCGCCTACACGCAGGTTGTCGTCGGAGACATTCCCAGTCGACGCGAAGAAATCGGCGGCTATCATTCTCAAGACTTTAATGGCGACGAATTGGATCTAAAAAAGATCTCAAAAGTGAAGCCCGATGCTTTTAAGAAAAAGAGCGAACCTCTTGTAAAAAAGGAAGAGCCCAGCGGGGCCGATCGCCGCCGTGATCCCCGCCACAACTTCAAAATCGAAGTGGTCCTGGTTTCAAAAATTCGTTCGTTCCGAACCTATTCTCGAAATATCTCATTAAGTGGGACCATGCTTGAGGATGAAATTCCTAAAGACTTTTTAAACAAGCCCTTTGATTTAATTATCGTAAATCCTTTTGAACCAGATCCCGCAAAATCTCGTTTGCTTTTCCGAGCCAAGATCGTCGGAGATCTGACCGATCCGCGACGTTTAATGTTTATCGAACAAGACGTGGCGATGACCTTGCGACTGGACGCTTTACTCAAAGCCTACGTGGCCTATCAAGACCAAATCCGCCGAAGCGCGGGCTAGACCTTTTTC
>JANJTG010000455.1 GCA_024711265.1 Bdellovibrio sp.
TTCATCGGAGGCCGTGCGGATATCGCAGCCCCATTCCTGCAGCAACACGCGCAGGCCTTCCAGGATGCCGGGCTCGTCGTCGATCGCGAGCACGCGCAGGCCGCCGAGGTCGAGCGGGATGTCGATGCCGTCGCTGCTGCCAGGCGGACGCGCGGTGCCGGGCTCCAGCGTGATCGACACCCGCGTGCCGCGGCCGAGCCGCGATGCGAGGTCGATCCGGCAATCCACCAGGCTCGCAAGCCGCTGCACGGTCGCCAGCCCCAGGCCCAGGCCGCGCTTGCGTTCCCCGGTGCGGGTATCGGCCTGCTTGACCTGGTAGAACTCCTCGAACACGCGGTGCTGGTGTTCCGGAGCGATGCCGCAGCCGGTATCCCAGACATCCACCCGGATCCTGCCCGAGGCCTGGTGGCGCACCCCGATCAGTACGCCGCCGGCGCCGGTATAGCGCAGCGCGTTGCTGACCAGGTTGTTGAGGATGCGCGCCAGCATGGTGCGGTCGCAGTGCACCCAGGCATCGGTCTTGCGCACCACCAGCCGCAGCCCGCGTGATTCGGCCAGCATCCGGAAGTTGCGGCTGACTTCGTCGAAGACCCCGTCCAGGCGCAGGTCCACCGGCTCTGCGCGCATGCTGCCGGCTTCCAGCCTGGACAGGTCCAGCAGTTCCGAGAACAGCTGGTCCAGCGAGGCCACGCATTCCTCGATGTGCATCATCCGCGCCAGCTTGTCCGGATCGGTTTCCCCTGCGCGCAGGGTGGAAGAGAACAGGGTCAGCGCGTACAGCGGCTGGCGCAGGTCGTGGCTGGCAGCGGCCAACAGGCGCGAGCGGGCCTGGCTGGCGGCCTCCAGCCTGGCGTTCTTGTCGGCCAGTTCGATCGAGGCGCGGCCCAGCTCGCTCTGCATGCGGTTGCGCGCGTTAGCCAGCAACTTCGATGCCTGGTTGACCCCCAGCTGCAGCCGGCGGATGGCGCCTTCCCGCTTTACCGGGTGCACGTGCACCGCTTCGCCGCGACCGAGCCGGTCCATCGCGACGCCCAGCTCATCCAGCGGTCGCAGGACCTGGATCG